>DASSPH010000019.1 GCA_035699745.1 Vicinamibacterales bacterium | reverse complement strand
ACCGGCTACTGACCCCGGCTCTTGATCGCCGCCGCCTGCACGGCCTTGATCGAGACGCCGTGTTGCGCCGCAAGGCGGGCGCAGTCGTCGAATTCCGGCGAGGCGTTCAGCTCCTGGCCGTCGCGGCGCGCGACCTTGAAGCGGACCGCGCCGTACGGCGTCTGCACCGTCTCGGTGGTGCGATCGAGGCAGGTTCGCGACATCTCCTCGTAGCGGATGCCGATGGTGGTCGACTCGCGGAAGAGGATGTCGGTCAGCGCCGCCCGCGCCGCCGGCGGCGCGATGATCGTGACCAGCGTGCCGGGACGCGACTTCTTCATCTGCACCGGCGTGAAGAACACGTCCAGCGCGCCCGCGCCCAGCAGACTCTCCATCAGCGGCCCGAACAGCTGCGGGTTCATGTCGTCGATCTCGCATTCGATCTTGACGACGCGGGAATCCCCCGGCCCGTCGGCCCGCGCGCCCTTGAGAATGCGCAAGACGTTCGGCGTGCCCTGCGGATCGCGGTCGCCGGCGCCGTAGCCGATCTGCTCGATCCGCATCGGCGGCAGCGGCCCGAACGATCTCGCGTAGGCGGTGACGAGCAGCGCCCCCGTCGGCGTCACCATCTCGGCGTTGCCGTTGCTGTACACGGGCGCGTTGACCAGCAGCCGCGCCGTCGCCGGGGCGGGCACCGGGTAATCACCGTGGGCGCACCGCACGGTGCCGCCGCCGACGTTCAGCGGCGACGCCACCACGTCCTCGATGCCGAAGTACTCGAACGCGTACACCGCGCCGACGATGTCGATGATCGAGTCGAGGGCGCCCACCTCGTGCAGGTGCACCTTCTCGATGGGGGTGCCGTGGATGGAGGCTTCCGCCTCGGCGAGGCGCTCGAACAGGTGAATCGCGCGGTCCTGACCGTCGCGGCCGAGCGCGGAGTGCCGGATCGCGTTCACGATGCCCTTGAGGTGGTAGTGGCGATGGCCGTTGCCGGGCACCGGCGGACGCGTGTCGTGCAGGCGGAACTTGGTGGCCGTGATCCCGGCGCGCGTCACCTTCCCGGCGCTCACGTCGCCGTACTCCATCGCCAGGCTGCCGAGCGCCCCTTTCAGTGCGTCGAGCGGCAGCCCGAGATCGAGCATCGCGCCGAGCATCATGTCGCCGGAGACGCCCGAGAAGCAGTCGAGATAGAGCATGCCCGTCAAGTATGCCGCACCCGCGATACTATTCGCAGCTAGTACAATCCCTCAGATGGCCGCCCGGTTCTACATCACGACGCCGATCTACTACATCAACGCCGAGCCGCACCTTGGCCATGCCTACACGACCATCGTCGCCGATGCGATCGCGCGGGCGCGCCGGCTCCGCGGTGACGACGTGTTCTTCCTCACCGGCACGGACGAGCACGGGCAGAAGGTGGAGCGCGCGGCGCGCGCGGCGGCGCAGGACCCGATGGCCTTCGCCGATCGGACGTCGCAGAAGTTCCGCGAGCTGTTCTCGCGGCTGAACATCTCGAACGACGACTTCATCCGCACCACCGAGCCGCGCCACATCAAGGCGGCGCAGGAGATCTGGCGCCGCGTGCGCGACCGGGGCTTCCTGTACAAGGCCGCCTACGAAGGGTGGTACTGCACCGTCGACGAGTTGTTCGTGCCGGAAACGCAGCTGGTCGACGGCAAGTGCCCGACGTGCGGCAATCCGGTCGAGCGCCTCGCCGAGGAGAGCTATTTCTTCAAGCTGTCCGCGTTCCAGGATCGCCTGCTCGATCTCTACGAACGCCATCCCGAGTTCATCACGCCGGACATCCGGCGCAACGAGATCGCCGCCTTCGTCGCGGCGGGCCTGCGCGATCTCAGCGTCAGCCGCACCTCGTTCCGCTGGGGGATCCCGGTGCCGGACGACCCGAAGCACGTCATGTACGTCTGGTTCGATGCGCTGACGAACTACCTCACCGCGGCCGGCTTTCCCGACGACGCCGCGCGGCAGCAGCGCTACTGGCCGGCGGACATCCATCTGATGGGCAAGGAAATCGTCCGCCAGCACGCGGTCTACTGGCCGGCGTTCCTGATGGCCGCCGACCTGCCGCTGCCGAAGCGGATCATCGGCCACGGCTGGTGGCTGATGAACGAGGCCAAGATGTCGAAGTCGCTCGGCAACGTCGTCAGGCCCGACGACTACGTGCGGATCTTCGGCGTCGACGCGTTCCGTTACTACGTGCTGCGCGAGATGACGCTGGGGCAGGACGCGAGCTTCAGCGACGACACGTTCCTGACGCGCTACAACGCGGACCTCGCCAACGATCTCGGCAACGTGGTCAGCCGCGTGGCGACGATGATCGAGCGCTATTGCGGCGGCCGGGTGCCGGGCCCCGCGGAAGCGGCCGAGACTGCCGTCGATCACGAGCTTCGCAAGGCGACGGAAGCGGCGGTGAAGGCGGCGTTCGAGGCAGCCGATCGGCTGGACTTCAGCCAGGCGCTGCGCGAGGTCTGGGACCTGATCGCCCGGGTCAACAAGTACGTCGTCGTCCGCGAGCCCTGGACGCTGGCGAAATCGGAGAGCAGCCGCCCGCTGCTGGAGACGACGCTCTGCCACGCGGCCGGCACGCTGAGTGTCGTGGCGGCGCTGGTTCACCCCGTGATGCCGCAGACCGCACGGCGGATGAGTGCGCTGCTGGGCTCGCCGCTGCTGCCCTGGGACGACCGCCTTCCGCACGCCCGTCTGGAGCCGGGACGTCCCCTCGGCACCATCGATCACCTGTTTCCGCGCATCGACCTCAGCGTCGAAGAACTGCGCGCGCAATGGAGCACACCTGTGTCTGATCAGAATCCCGGAACCCCCGCACCGGCCCCGGCTGCGCCTTCCGCCGCCGCGGCCCCGGCGGCGGCGCCCGCCTCCGCCGACAACCGCATCTCGATCGACGACTTCCTGAAGGTCGATCTCCGCGTCGCCAGGGTCCTCGCCGCGGAAAAGGTTCCCAACTCGCGCAAGTTGATGAAGCTGTCGATCGACGTCGGCACGGAGCAGCGGACGCTGGTCGCCGGCATCGCGGAGGCGTACGAGGCGGAGCAGCTCGTCGGCAAGACGATCGGCATCGTGTTCAATCTGAAGCCGGCGAAGCTGATGGGAATCGAATCGAACGGCATGATCCTGGCGGCGAGCCCCGAGGGCGGCAAGCCGGTCCTGGTCGCGTTCGACGGCGACATCGCTCCCGGCTCGCGCATCAAGTGATCGATTCTCATTGCCACCTCGCGGATGACGCATTCGAGGCGGACCTCGACGCCGCGATCGCGCGGGCGCGCGAGGCGGGGCTCACGGCCGCCCTGTGCATCCTCGCCGCGGGAGACGAGGCGGAAGCGGCGCGGGCACGCGTGGTGGCGGAGAAGTGGGAGGCGGTGCAGTTCGCGACCGGCGTCCATCCCCATTCGGCCGGCAGCTTCGCCGGACGCGCGGAGGACGCCGCAGTCGCGGCGGAAACCCAGGTTTCAGCCTTCCAGGGCGTGGCCGTAGGGGAGATCGGCCTCGACTATCACTACGATTTCGCGCCGCGGGACGTGCAGCGGGACGTCTTCGCGGCGCAGCTCGCGCTCGCCAGGCGGCTGGGCAAACCGGTGATCGTCCACACCCGCGAGGCGACCGACGACACCTTCGCGATCCTGGCCGAGAGCGGCGGCGTCCGCGGCGTGTTCCATTGTTTCACCGGCGACACGGCGATGGCGCGGCGCGCCCTCGATGCCGGGTTCTACGTGTCGTTTGCCGGCATCGTCAGCTTTCCCAAGGCGGAAGGGCTGCGCGAGGCGGCGCGGATCGTGCCGGAGGACCGGCTGCTGGTCGAGACCGACAGCCCCTACCTGGCGCCGGTGCCGTACCGCGGCAAGCGAAACGAGCCCGCGTACGTGGCGCGGGTGATCGAGGCGCTCGCCGCAGCCCGCGGCGAGGCGCCGGCGCGGCTGGCGGAACGGACCAGCCGCAATTTCGGCAGCCTTTTCGGGCGTGGCTGAGTTTTGATATGGTGAAGCGACACCTGGCGATTCTCCCTTGAGCGAACCCGCCCAGAAACTTCCCGTGGCCGCGGATCTCGCGCAGATCTTCGAGCCGATCCGCGACGATCTCGAGCGCGTCGAGCACGAGTTCGAACGCCGCATCCAGTCGCGCGTCGCGCTGATCCCTGAGATGGGCAAGTACATCCAGAAGAGCGGCGGCAAGCGGGTGCGCCCGGCCGTCCTCCTGATGGCGGCGCGGCTCGCCGGCTACACCGGCGACAAGGCGGTGCTGAACGCGTCGGTGGTCGAGTTCATCCATACCGCGACGCTGGTCCACGACGACATCATCGACGGCGCCGACGTCCGCCGCGGCCGCCTCGCCGTGCACTCGCGGTGGGGCAACGACATCACCGTCCTGCTCGGCGACTACCTCTACATCAAGTCGATGGCGATGGCGCTGACGCAGGATTCGCTCGAGATCGTGCGCCTGCTCTGCGACGTCACGCTGCGGATGATCGAAGGGGAGCTGTACCAGCTCACCAAGACCGGCGACGTCGACATCACCGAGGAAGAGCACTTCGAGATCATCCGGCGCAAGACCGCCTACCTGTTCGGCGGCTGCGCCCAGATCGGCGGCGTGCTCGGCGGCGTCAGCAAGGATCAGGAGCTTGCGCTCCGCGAGTTCGGCTTCAACCTCGGCGTCGCGTTCCAGCTGGTCGACGATCTGCTCGATTACACGGCGGATGAGACCGCGCTGGGCAAGCCGGTCGGCGGCGACCTGCGCGAAGGCAAGGTGACGCTGCCGATCATCTACATGCTCCAGCGCGGCGGTGAAGAAGCGGACCGCCTGATTCGCACGGTCGTCGCCGAACGCGCCGTCACCAAGGATCAGTGGCGCGAGATCACGCGGATGCTGCGCGACCTGCGCGCGCCGGATCTCGCGTACGAGAAGGCGATCGAATACGCCACCCGCGCCAAGCGCGAGCTGGACGTGTTCCCGCCGAGCCGCGAACGCGACGCGCTGCAGGCGCTCGCCGACTACGTCACCGCGCGCGACCGGTAGGTGGATCCTTACCAACGGCTGTCGGAACTCCGTCGGCAGATCCGGTACCACGAAGACTGCTACTACCGCCGCGCCGCACCCGAGATCTCGGACGCGGAATTCGACGCGCTCGTCCATGAGCTCGAGCGGCTCGAGGCCGAGCATCCCGACCTCGTCACCCCCGATTCGCCGACCCAGCGCGTGGGCGGCACGATCGTGGACGGCTTCGCCGCCGTCGAGCATCTCGTGCCGATGCTCAGCCTCGACAACGCCTACGACGAAGAGGAGCTGCGCGCCTTCGACGAGCGCGTGCGCCGCGGCGCCGGGCTCGGCGCGGCGGCCGTGGCCTACGTCGCCGAACTGAAGATCGACGGCCTGAGCATCGCCCTGACCTACGAGGACGGGCGGCTGGTGCGCGGCGCCACCCGCGGCGACGGCGTGCGCGGGGAAGACGTCACCCCCAACGTGCGCACCATTCGCGCGATCCCCTTGACCTTGAACGAGGACGTCCCCGGGCGCATCGAAGTGCGCGGCGAGGTCTTTCTTCCGCGGGCCCAGTTCGATCGCATCAACCGGGAACGCGAGGATCAGGGGGAGCCGCTCTTCCAGAACCCGCGCAACGCCGCCGCCGGGACCATGCGCAACCTGGAGCCGTCGCTGGTCGCGAAGCGGAGGCTCGCCGCGTTCACGTATCAGCTGGTCGGAGCCGCGCTGGAGTCGCATTCGAGCAGCCTGGAGGCGCTGCGGAAGTGGGGGCTGCCCGTCGAGCCGCACTGGCAGCGGTGCCACGGCATCGACGAGGTCGTCGCCTTCTGCAGTGCGTGGGCCGACCGGCGCCGCGATCTCGAATTCGAGACCGACGGCGTGGTCGTCAAGGTCGACGATCTGGCGCTGCGGCAGCGGTTGGGAACGACCGCGAAGTTCCCGCGATGGGCGACGGCGTTCAAGTTCCCGGCGCAGCAGGCCCACACCAGGCTGCTGGCGATCGAAGTCAACGTCGGCCGCACGGGCGCGAACACGCCGTACGCGGTGCTCGAGCCGGTGTTCGTCGCCGGATCGACGATCTCCATGGCGACCCTGCACAATGCCGAGGACATCGCGCGCAAGGATCTCCGCGAGGGAGACACCGTCGTCATCGAGAAGGCGGGAGACGTCATCCCTCGAGTGGTCGCGCCGGTGCTCGGTCTGCGCCCGGCCGACTCGAAGCCGTGGGTGATGCCGACGACGTGCCGGGCGTGCGGGAGCGAGCTGACGCGCGACGAAGAGGAAGTCGTCTGGCGGTGCGAGAACACCTCCTGCCCCGCGCGGCTGCGCCGCAGCCTCGAGCACTTCGCCTCCCGCAGCGCGATGAACATCGAAGGGCTGGGGGAATCGCTCGTCGACCAGCTGATCGAACAGGAGCTGGTGCGGGACTTCGCCGATCTGTACCACCTGACGGCGGAGCAGCTCGAGGCGCTGGTGGTGACGCCGAAGGATCCGCGGTCCGATCGTGCGGTGGCGCGCCGGCTCGGCAAGGTCGGGCGCAACGTCTTCGAGCAGATCGATCGCAGCCGGCAGAACGATCTTTCGCGGCTCGTCTACGGTCTCGGCATCCGTCACGTCGGGGAGAAGGCGGCGGCGACGGTGTCGCGGCACATGCGGACGCTGCCGGCGATCATGGACGCGGACCTCGAGAGGCTGCAGGCGATTCCCGAGATCGGGCCGGTGGTGGCGGCGTCGATCCGGGCGTTCGCGGAGGAGCCGCACAATCGCGCGCTGATCGACAAGCTCGCCGCGGCCGGCGTCAACATGAACAGCCTGCAGCCCGCCGTGGATGTCAGCGCTCCGGGTCCGCTCGCCGGCAGGACCTTCGTGCTGACGGGTACGCTGCCGACGCTGTCGCGAGAGGAGGCGACCGGGCTCATCGAAGAGCTGGGCGGGAAGGTCTCCGGATCGGTCAGCAAGAAGACCGCCTACGTGGTCGCGGGGGAGGATGCCGGCAGCAAGCTGCAGAAGGCCCGGCAGCTCGGCATTCCCATCCTCGACGAAGCGGCGTTCCGCGAGAGAATAGAGTCCGGAAACTGGTGAGCGGCGCCGGGCTGCCGGGAGCCGGCAACCGGCGACTGGTTACTGATATGCGCCTTACCGTCGTCGCGGTCGTGCTGTGCAGCGCCGTGTCGTTCCTGCTGGGGACGGTCTCGATCCGCCCGCCTGCCGGCGCCATCGGGGCGCCCGGAGGCGCGGCGGGAGCCGTCTCGCCGGGGGGCGCGGTCAACTTCGCGGACGTCGCCGAGCGGGTGAACGCCGCGGTGGTCAACATCGACGCGGCGGCGCGAGGCGGGGAGCGGCGGCGGCGCGGCGTCGACGAGCCGCGCGATCTGCCGCCGCACGAGTTGGAGCTGCCGCACCAGGGATCCGGCAGCGGATTCGTGATCGATCGGCAGGGCTTCATCCTCACCAACTATCACGTCATCGAAGACGCGGATCGGATCACCGTGACGTTGTCGGACGGGCGGACGCTCCGCGGTGAAGTCGTCGGCACCGACCCGGCGATCGACGTCGCGCTGATCAAGGTTGCCGCCGCCGGTCCGCTCGAAGCGGCGCCGCTCGGCGATTCCGACCAGTTGCGGGTCGGCGAATGGGTGTGTGCGATCGGCAACCCGCTCGGCTACGTGCATTCGGTGACGGTGGGGGTGGTGAGCTTCATCGGACGGAAGCTGTTCGATGCGAGCCTGGACGACTACATCCAGACCGACGCGGCGATCAATTACGGCAACAGCGGCGGTCCGTTGATCAACGCGCGGGGGCAGGTGGTCGGGATCAACTCGGCGCTCAGCTCGCGCGCCTCGAACATCGGCTTCGCCGTGCCGATCAACCAGGCGGTGGCGATTCTGCCGCAGTTGAAGGCGCGAGGCCGGGTGTCGCGCGGATTCATCGGGGTGGTGCTGACCGACGTCACGCCCGATCTGCAGCGGTCGTTGAATCTGCCGGTGTCGCGCGGCGCGCTCGTCCAGGACGTCACCGACGGCTCGCCGGCCGAACGGGCGGGCGTGCGTCCCTACGACGTGATTCTCAGCGTCGACGGCCGGGACGTGCTGTCGAACGACGAGCTGATCCGCGACATCTCGGGGCGGCAGCCGGATACGGCGGTCCGGCTCGACCTGCTGCGCGACGGACGCAAGCAGACGGCGCACATGCGCCTGATCGAGCGGCCGCGCGATCTCGGCGGAGCGGATCCGGGGCCGCCGTCGGCGCCGCCGCAGCCGGCGCTGCCGGAAGACGCGCCGCTCGGCCTGGCGGTCCGCGATCTCGACACCGCGTTCGTGCGGCGGATGGGGATCCCCGGCGCGGTCGCCGGCGTCGTCGTGGTCCGCGCGGATCCGACCGGCGCGTCGTTCTCGCCGCCGATGCGGCGCGGATTCGTGATCATGGAGATCAACCGTCAGCCGGTGCGCTCGGTGGCCGACTTCGCCCGGATCGTCGCGGCGGCCCGGACGGGTGACGTGCTGGCGTTTTATGGTTACGATCCGTCCGTGGGGCAGAGAGGATTCGTGCTGGCGACGGTGGACACGAGATGACAGGTGCGAAGGAGCGGCAGCGAGTGAGCCAGGCGAGCGGAACGGGGCATCCCGGAGAGGGTCGATGAAGGGGCGAATCCTGGTGGTCGACGACGAGGCCGAGATCCGCCGATCGGTCCGCATGATCCTCGAGTACGAGGGTTACGACGTCCAGGAGGCGTCGAGCGGGCCCGAGGCGCTGGCGCTCGTCGAGCGCGAGCCCCCGGACCTCGCGTTCCTCGACATCAAGATGGGCGGCATGGACGGCCTCGAGACCCTGCAGAAGATCCGCCAGAGCAACGACGCGCTGCCGGTCGTGATCATCTCCGGCCACGGCACGGTGAGCACGGCCGTCGAAGCGACCAAGCTCGGGGCGTTCGACTTCATCGAGAAGCCGCTGGCCAGCGAGCGTGTCCTGGTCACCATTCGCAACGCGCTGGATCAGGGGCGGCTGCGCGACGAGAACCGGACGCTGAAGCGGGCCGTGGAAGCGCGCCACCAGATGGTCGGCGAGAGCCCGAAGATCCGCGAGATCTGGGACAAGATCAAGCGCGCCGCGCCGACCACGGCCACCGTGCTGCTGCTCGGCGAGAGCGGCTCGGGAAAGGAGCTGGTCGCGCGCGCCATTCACCGCAACAGCCTGCGCAGCCGCGAGCGCTTCGTGCAGGTGAACTGCGCCGCGATCCCCGAGGAGCTGATCGAGTCCGAGCTGTTCGGCCACGAGAAGGGCTCCTTCACCGGCGCGACCGAGAAGCAGATCGGCAAGTTCGAGCAGGCCGACCGGGGAACGATCTTCCTCGACGAAGTGGGGGACATGAGCCCGAAGACGCAGGCCAAGGTCCTCCGCGTACTGCAGGAGGGGGAAGTGGAGCGGCTCGGCTCCGCCCGCACGATCAAGGTCGACGTCCGCGTCATCGCCGCCACCAACAAGGATCTGGAGGCGGAGATCGAAAAGGGGACCTTCCGCGAGGATCTCTACTTCCGCCTCAGCGTCATCCCGATCCGCGTGCCGCCGCTCCGCGACCGCAAGGAAGACATCCCGCTGCTGGTGCGTCATTTCGTCGATCTGTTCAGCCGCGAGAACAACCGCCGGCCGCAGCGCTTCACGCCGGCGGCGCTCGAGTTCCTGCAGAACGCGCGGTGGAAGGGGAACGTGCGCGAGCTGAAGAACACCGTCGAGCGGCTGCTGATCATGACGCCGGGCGACAGCATCGACGTGGACGACCTGCGCGACGTGGTGCGGGTGGAGCGGAGCGCCGCGCCCGCGGAAGCGGCTCCGTCGCCGCACATCGCGCCGGGCACGCTGAAGGAGTTCAAGGAGTCGGCCGAGCGCAAGTTTCTGGTCGAAAAGCTGCGCGAGCACGCCTGGAACATCTCGAAGACGGCGGAGGTCATCGGGACGCCGCGCAGCAACCTGTACAAGAAGCTCGAGCAGTACGCGATCACCGAGGAGTCCGACGGTTAGCGGGCGGAGAGCGGGGCGCGGGCGAGCGAGCGGATAGCGGATAAGCGCCGCAGAGCGCCGTAAGCCGAATCCTGTTTCCCGCCTTCGCGCCTGACGGCGCGACGGCGAGACGACGATCATTCCTCTAGCCCCGTCATTGCTGACGGGATCAAGCAGCCTACCCGGAGACATCGGACGGGCCGTCCGTCGCCCCGCCTTCGCCCTGACGGGCTGCGGCGACGCGGTCTCCCTATTTGGCCTTGCTCCGTGCGGGGTTTTGCCTGCCGTCCGTGTTGCCACGAACGCGGTGCGCTCTTACCGCACCTTTTCACCATTGCCCGCCGCCGCCCCTGCGGGCTGCGGCGCGGCAAGCCTTGCGACCTGCCGTTGGCTGTGTATTTTCTGTGCCACTTTCCTTCGGGTCGCCCCGACCGGCCGTTAACCGGCGCACTGCCCTGCGGAGTTCGGACTTTCCTCGTCCGCCTTCGCCCTTGCGGGCGCGGCGCGACGCGATCGTCTGGCGCTCTGCGGCAACTTTTCATTATACCGGGGGCGCGCCGCAGCGGAACCGCTGGACGCGGACGCCCGTCTAAGGGCTATGTTGATTACCAACATAGCCATCAGCTTCGGCTCTGCCGTCATCCTGCACGCGGTCGCCTCCGGCAGCCGGTTCGGCTTCGACATCATGCAGGTCACCGGCCTGACCAGCGGCACCGTGTATCCGGCGCTCGATCGGCTCGAAACCGCCGGGTACCTGAAATCGAGCTGGGAAGACGCCGCCGCCGCGCATGCCGACGGTCGGCCGGCGCGCCGCTATTTCACCCTGACGGCCGCCGGCGCCGCGGCGCTGCGCGCCGCGCTGCAGAAATACCGCGCGCTCCGCCCGATCGCGGGCTTCAGTCCGGAGGAGGCGTAGAGGCGGTGTCGCGTCAACTCCCAACTCCCAAAGCCCAACGCCCAAGTCCGAACGCCCAACTCCCAAGTCACCCGAACGCCGGGGGATCGGGGACCGGGAGTTGGACGTTGGCGATTGCGCTCCTGGGCGCGCTGTCGCCTCTGGTGCCGGTCAGCCGCCGGCGTGTCTGGATCGAACAGTGGCGCGCGGAGCTGTGGCACTACGCGCTGTGGCTGCAGCGCGAGCGCGCCTCGTGCGCCGCGCTTCGGCTGCTGGCGCGCGCGTCAGGCGCCGCGGCGCACGCGCTGCACCTTCGCCTTGCTGACTGGAGTCCGCGCATGATCGTGCACGATCTGAGATTCGCCTGGCGCATGTTCGTCCGCCGTCCCGCGTTCACCGCGGTCGCCGTCCTCATTCTGGCGCTCGGCATCGGCGCCAACACCACCATCTTCAGCTGGATCCAGTCGGTCCTGTTCTCGCCGCTCGGCGGCGTCGTCCGCCAGGACCGCATCGTGGTCGTCCGCACGGCAACGGCCGAGCGCGAGGGCCTCAGCCTCTCCTATCCGAATTTCCAGGACCTGCGCGCGGCGAAACCTGAAGGCCTCGCCGACGTGATGGCGTTCCGGCTGGCGTCGATGTCGCTCCGGGCGGGCGGCGATCCGGTGCGGGCGTTCGGCGCGCTCGTTTCGGCGAACTACTTCGACTTCCTCGGCGTCCGTCCGGTGCTCGGCCGCGGGTTCACGGCGGACGAAGGGATCGTGCCGGATCGTGACCCGGTCGTCGTGATCTCGCACGAGTTCTGGACGCGCGTGTTCGGCGCGGATCCGGCGGTCGTCGGACGCAGCGTCACCATGAACAGCCGCGCCTTCACCGTCGTCGGCGTGACGCCGCCGGAGTTCCACGGTCCCGTCGCCTCCGTCATGCTCGACGTCTACGTTCCGGTCACGATGCAGCGGGCGGTACTCGCTGGACACCGGTTGCCGCCTCGCGGCGGCGGATGGCTGGACGTGTACGCCCGTCTCGCCGACGGCGCCTCGCTGGAACAGGCCAGGGAGAGCGTTGGGGTCGTCGGTATGCGGCTGGCGGACCAGTTCCCGGACGCGAACCGCGGCCGCCATCTGCGCGTGATCCCGCTGTGGCGCTCGGGGACCGGCAGCGTGCTCCTGCCGGTGTTCACGACGCTGATGGCCGTGGTCGGGGTCGTGCTGCTGATCGCGTCGGCGAACGTCGCCGGGCTGCTGCTGGCGCGCGGAATCTCGCGGCAGCGGGAGATCGCCGTCCGCTTTGCGCTGGGCGCGAGCCGATGGCAGGTCGTGCGGCAGATGCTGATCGAGACGCTGATGTTGTCGGCGGCCGGATGCGTTCTCGGCCTGGCCGCGGCCCGCTGGACGTCCGGATTGCTCGACGTCTTCGTGCCGCGCATGCCGTTTCCGCTCCGTTTCGACGCGCACGTGGATTCGGCCAGCGTCGTCTTCGCGATCGCCGTTGCCGTGGCGTCGGCCGTCAGCGCCGGGGTCGTGCCGGCGCTGCGCTCGTCCCGTGTGAAGCCCGGGCCCGCGTTGAAGGACGCCACGCCGGCGACGTCCGGCCGGAGCGGCGGGCTGCGCCGCGGTCTCGTCATCGCGCAGGTCAGCCTGTCCGTCGTGCTCCTCGTGTGCGCGTCGCTGTTCACGCGCAGCCTGCTGCGCTCGGACGCGATGGATCCGGGCTTCTCGCTCCGTACGGGCCTCCTCGCCGCAATCGATCTCGCGCCGGGCGGTTATGACGCGGATCGGGGGGCGGTCTTCGTGCAGCAGCTGATCGATCGCGTCGGCAGCCTGCCGGGCGTCACTGCCGCCACCGTGGCGCGGACGATTCCGCTGGACGTGGGCGGCAGCAGCGACATGTCAGTCGCCATCGACGGCTACACGCCGCGGCAGGACGAGGAGGTGACCGCGTACTACAACCAGGTGGGACCGCGATACTTCGAGACCATGGGCATTCCGATCGTGCGCGGCCGCGCCATCGCGCCCGGCGACGTGGGCGGGCAGCGGCAGGTTGCGGTCATCAACGAAACCATGGCCCGTCGGTACTGGCCGGCCGGCGATCCGATCGGTGCCATCGTCCGCTTCGGATCCGGACCGGTCACGATCGTCGGCGTCGCGCGCGACGGCAAGTACTCGCGCCTCAGCGAGGCGCCGCGCAATTACATGTATCTCCCGGCGCTCCAGAACTACCGTTCCGATCTGCTGCTGCACGTGCGCAGCGATGCCGACGCGGCGGTCTTGCTGCCGGCGGTGCGCGCCGCGGTCCGTGAGCTCGATCCCAACCTGGCCCTCTTCGACGTGCGCACGGTCCAGCAGCACCTCCGCATCAGTACGTTCCTCGCGCGCATGGCGGCCTCGGTGCTCGGCGTCTTCGGCGCGCTCGGCCTGTTGCTCGCAGCGGTCGGCCTGTATGGCGTCATCGCGTTCAACGCGGCGCAGCGTACGAGGGAGATGGGCGTACGAATGGCACTGGGCGCCAGCCGTTCTCAGGTCGTCAGCCTGCTTCTGTGGGACGGGTTCGTACTCGGCGCAGCCGGAATTGCCGCGGGACTCGCGATGGCGCTCGGCGCCGGGCGGCTCGTCGCCGGCCAGCTCACGGGAGTGTCCGGTGCGGATCCGGTGAGTTTCTGGGGCACCGCCGCCATATTCGTGGCGGTGACGACCGCTGCCTGTCTGCTCCCCGCGCGCCGCGCCGCGCGGCTGGATCCACTGGCGGCCCTGCGGCAGGAGTAGAGGATCCAGCCTCCACCCTCCAGCCTCCTGCTGGTAAGCTAATTGCTTAGCTGGAGGGGCATGGCCAAGTATCTCGTCACCGGCGGCGCCGGATTCATCGGATCTCATCTAGCGGAAGAACTCGTCCGGCGCGGGCACACGGTCCGGGTGGCCGACAGCCTCATCACTGGAAAACGCTCGAATCTCGAACACATTCCCGCGGTCGAGTTCCTCGAAGGCGATCTGGCGGACGAGGCGTTCGCGCGCCGCGCCGTCGAGGGGGTCGATTACGTGCTGCACCAGGCGGCGATTCCCTCCGTGCCGCGCTCGGTGAAGGATCCGATCAGCTCGAACCGCGCGAACGTCGATGCGACGCTGAACGTGCTCGTCGCGGCGCGCGACGCCGGCGTCAAACGGCTGGTGTTTGCCGGGTCGTCGTCCGCCTACGGCAACACGCCGACGCTGCCGAAGCACGAAGACATGCCGGCCAATCCGTTGTCGCCGTACGCGCTCCAGAAGGTGGTGGGGGAGCAGTACCTGCAGATGTTCACGCGGCTGTACGGACTCGAAACCGTGTCGATCCGCTACTTCAACGTGTTCGGTCCGCGGCAGGATCCGTCGTCGCCGTACTCCGGCGTGATCTCGGTGTTCGCCACCGCGCTGCTCGAGAATCGTTCCCCGACGATCTACGGCGACGGCGAGCAGACGCGCGACTTCACCTACGTGGCCAACGTCGTCGACGGCGTGCTCCGCGCCTGCGAGGCGAAGGGGGCCAGCGGGGAAGTCATCAACGTCGCCACCGGCGGCCGCATCTCGCTGAACCAGCTGTTCTCGACGATGCGCGAGCTGGTGGGCGCGAGCGTGACGCCGACCTACGTCGAGACGCGGGCCGGCGACGTCCACGACTCGCAGGCCGACATCTCGAAGGCTCGGCGCATTCTCGGCTACGAGCCGATCGTGTCGTTCGAGGACGGGCTGCAGCGCACCGTGGCGTGGTACCGCACGTCGACGGCCGGCGCGTCGGTCTAGCGTCATGCGCGCGCTGGCGGCGATTGCGCTGACGGCGGCGCTGGCGGCGATCGCGGCACCTCCGTCGTCCACGGCGGCGGCGGCCGACGACCGCATCTGGTTCGCGCCCGGCCCGGGCACCATCGACCTGATCCGGCTGTTCGAGCGCCCGGACGAATGGCGCCGCAGCCGCGCGCTGACCTCCGTCTTCAAGTTCTACCAGCAGCACACGCAGATGCCGGCGCCGTCGATCGTCGGTCCGAACACCTACGAAGCGCTGGCGCGCGCCGGCGTGTTCCGGACGGTGAAGCAGTGGGGCAGGAAGCTGGCGCTCGAAGTCGGCGCGGTGAAGGAGTTCTACTGCACGCCCGACGCGCGCGGCATGAACGAGGCGATTCAGGGCACGGTCGCCTCGATACGGGCGGTCGAAGCGGCCGGCGGATCGGTCAGCTACCTGGCGATGGACGAACCGTTCCTGGCCGGCCAGGCGGCGGTGTGCGGCGGCCCCTCGATGACGCCGACGGCGGATCGCCTCCAGGTGTATCAGCGCGGCGTGACCCAGGCGTCCCCCAGCGTCGGCATCGGCCTGATCGAAGCGTATCCGTCGTTCTCTCCTGACGGGTTCGATGCCATGCTTCGACTGCTGGCGGCGAGGGGGGTGAAGCCGGCGTTCCTCCACGTCGACGTCGACATCCGCGGGCTGCGGGCCGGCCGCGACGACTTCGCGCGCGACATGCGCCGCCTCCAGGCCATCTCCGCCGAACAGAGCGTCCCCTTCGGGTTCATCATCTGGGGCTACAACGGCGACGCCGACGCGCTCTACGCGGAAGACGCGGCGCGGCTCACGCGGGAACTGGCGAACACGTTCCGGTGGGAAGACATGCCCGACCACCTCGTGTTCCAGAGCTGGGCGGTGTCGTCCACCGGGCTCCTGGTGACGCCGAACAATCTGCCGGAAGATCGTCCCTACACCCACACCCAGATCGTCTGGAGCGAGTGGCGCCGCCTTCTGGGCCAGACCGGATCGTCGACCGGCAGCGCCATCGTCCGCTGACGGATCTGTGTCGAGCGCTGCCGGCTGCGGTGCACCGCTCGCCGCGTCCGATCCCCGGTCCCGTTCCCCGGTCCCGGTCATATATAATTTTTTGGCCCGATGACCCAGCTTGAAGACGAAGCGATCGAGATCATCCGCGAGGCTGTGGCCGGCGCGCGCAACCCCGTGATGATGTACTCGATCGGCAAGGACTCCTCCGTGATGCTCCACCTGGCGCGGAAGGCGTTCCATCCCGGACGCCCGCCGTTCCCGCTGCTGCACGTGGATACGACCTGGAAGTTCCGCGACATGTACGCGCATCGCGAGCGCATGGCGGCGGAATCGGGGATGAAGCTGATCGTCCACGTCAACCAGGAAGGGCTCGCCGCCGGGGTGGGGCCGTTCACGCACGGCTCGAGCTACCACACCGACGTGATGAAGACCCAGGCGCTCAAGCAGGCGCTCGACGCGCATGGCTTCGACGTCGTGTTCGGCGGCGCGCGGCGGGACGAGGAGAAGTCGCGCGCCAAGGAGCGGATCTTCAGCTTCCGCGCGCCGGGGCACCGGTGGAACCCGAAGGCACAGCGGCCCGAGCTCTGGGACCTCTACAACACGCGGATCCGCGACGGTGAGACCATCCGCGTGTTCCCGCTCTCGAACTGGACCGAGGCGGACGTCTGGCAGTACATCCACCACGAACAGATTCCCATCGTTCCGCTGTATCTCGCGAAGGAGCGCCCGCTGGTGAAGCGCGGCGGCCAGTGGCTGCTGGTTGACGACGACCGGCTGCCGCTCGAGCCCGGCGAGAAGCCGGTGATGAAGAAGGCGCGGTTCCGCACGCTCGGCTGCTACCCGCTGACGGCCGCGATCGAGAGCGACGCCGACACGCTCGAGGCGGTCATCGCGGAAACGCTCAACGTGCGATCGTCCGAGCGCGAAGGCCGGCTGATCGACACCGACCAGCCGGGATCGATGGAGAAGAAGAAGCAGGAGGGCTACTTCTGACCGCGCCGGTTCGCACCGACAACATCCTCGACTACCTGGAGCGGCAGCGCAGCAGGCCGACGCTGCGTTTCATCACCTGCGGCAGCGTGGACGACGGGAAGTCGACGCTGCTCGGGCGTCTGCTGCACGACTCGAAGGGGATCTTCGACGACCAGCTGCGCGCGCTCGAAGGGGAGTCGCGCCAGTACGGCACGCAGGGCGAGAAGATTGATCTCGCGCTGCTCGTCGACGGCCTGCAGGCCGAGCGCGAGCAGGGAATCACGATCGACGTCGCCTATCGCTTCTTCGCCACCGATCGCCGGCGCTTCATCGCCGCCGACACCCCGGGGCACGAACAGTACACGCGCAACATGGCGACCGGGGCGTCGAAGGCCGACGCCGCAATCATCCTGATCGACGCCCGCAAGGGCGTGCTGACCCAGACCCGCCGCCACTCGCGCATCGCGGCGATGATGGGCATCCGCCACGTCGTCCTGGCGGTGAACAAGATGGATCTCGTCGGCTTCGACGAGGCGGTGTTCAACGCCATCCTGCGGGACTACGACGCGTTCGCGTCGCAGTACGCGTTCGATACCCAGGCGATCCCGATGTCGGCGCTGGACGGCGACAACGTGATGATCCCGAGCACCCGGATGCCGTGGTACGCCGGGCCGACGCTGATGGCGTACCTCGAGACCGTGCCGCTCGAGCAGCCGTGGATGGACGCGCCGTTCCGCCTGCCGGTGCAGTTCGTCAGCCGTCCGAACATGCACTTCCGCGGATTCTCCGGCCGCATCGCCGCCGGCCGGATCCGTCCGGGCGACGCGGTGAAGGTGCTCCCCTCGGGCGTCCGCTCCACCGTCAAGGAGATCATCCACGGGTTCGAGTCCATCGGCGAAGCGACGACGGGGCAATCGATCACCGTGACGCTGGCGAGCGAGGTGGACGTCAGCCGCGGCGACGTCCTCGCGGCGGCGGACGCGCCGCCGGAGTCCGCCGATCAGTTCGAGGCGCGGCTGCTCTGGATGGGCGAGCACCCGCTGATGCCCGGGCGCGCCTACCTGCTCAAGGCGCACACCAAGGAAGTCACCGCGACCGTCACCGAGATCAAGTACAGCGAGGACGTCAACACCGGCGCGCACCTCGCCGCCAAGACGCTTCGGCTGAACGAGATCGGCGTCGTCAATCTGTCGACGAGCCAGCCGGTCGTGTTCGAGCCCTACACCACGAACCGCACGATGGGCGGGTTCATCCTGATCGACAAGCTGACGTTCGACACCGTCGGCGCCGGGATGATCGATTTCGCGCTGCGCCGCGCGTCCAACATCCATTGGCAGGCGCTCGAGATCGGCAAGGGCGCGCGGTCGGCGCAGAAGGGGCAGCAGCCGCGCTGCATCTGGTTCACCGGTCTGTCGGGTTCGGGCAAGTCGACGATCGCCAACCTGCTCGAGAAGCGGCTGCACTCGGAAGGGCGGCACACCTACCTCCTCGACGGCGACAACGTCCGCCACGGGCTCAACCGCGACCTCGGGTTCACCGAAGCGGACCGCGTCGAGAACATCCGCCGGGTCGCGGAGGTGGCCAAGCTGATGGTCGACGCCGGGCTCATCGTCCTGGTGTCGTTCATCTCGCCGTTCCGCGCCGAGCGCAGGATGGCCCGCGACCTGTTCGCCGGATCGGAGTTCGTCGAGGTGTTCGTCGACACGCCGCTCGAGGTCTGCGAGCGCCGCGACCCGAAGGGCCTGTACGCGAAGGCGCGGCGCGGCGAGCTGCGCAATTTCACCGGCATCGACAGCCAGTACGAAGCGCCGGAGTCGTGCGAGCTGCGGCTCGCCACGACCGAGCTGTCGCCGGAGGCGTGTGTCGCGCGCATCCTCGAGCATCTCGATCCGGCGTTGAACCGGCTGGCATGACGTTCGGCGATCGCGACGTCGCGCTGCTGTCCGAGATCGCGCGCGAAGCCGGCCGGGCGATTCTCGCGCTGTATGGCACCGACTGTTTCTCGGCGGCGAAGGCTGACGCGTCGCCGCTGACCCGGGCCGACACCGATGCCGATGCGATCATCTGCGAGCGCCTGGCCGCCGCGTTCCCCGGCGTCCCCATCGTCTCGGAAGAGTCCGCGCCCGCCGCCGATGGCGGGGCCGGCGTGTTCTTCCTGGTCGACCCGCTCGACGGCACCAGGGAGTTCCTGAACCGCACCGACGAGTTCACCGTCAACATCGCGCTCGTTCATCACGGCCGGCCGGCGGCCGGCGTCGTGTTCGCTCCCGCGCTCGACGAGCTGTTTGCCGCGTCATCGACCGGCGCCGCGCGGCGCTACGCGAACGGCGCGGCGTGCGAGCTGGCCATCGCGGCATTCGACCGGACGCGTCCGCTGCGCGTCATCGGCAGCCGCTCCCACGCCGGCGCCGCCATGCAGGAGTGGCTGGGGACGCTGGACGTCCCCTACACCTTCGTCGCGGCCGGCAGTTCGCTGAAGTTCTGCCGCATCGCCGAGGGACGCGCCGACATCTACCCGCGGTTCGGCCACACCAGCCAATGGGACACCGCGGCCGCGCAGGCGGTTCTCGAGCGCGCCGGCGGAACGGTGACCGACCTGTCGGGCGCGCCGCTCCGCTACGGCTGCGACAAGCCGATGCTGAACCCGTTCTTCACGGCCATCGGCGATCCGGCGGTCGCTGCCTTGATCGGGAAGTAGAGTGACTGCGACGAACTCACGATTGGCTTCGCATCAAGGCACGAAGGCACGAAGCCATTAAAGGTATTTTGGGTGAAGTAGCTTCGTGGCCAGGCCCGAACTCACGAACCCTGAATACGGTTTACGTCAGGGGACTTCGCGCCTTTGTGCCTTCGGTGCGAAGCCGATCGGGCCTCGGGCTGTGGAGAACGTTGTATGCGACGACTCATCTTTGCCGCTGCTGCTGCCGTACTGTTGTCCGCCTCGCTTCCCGCCGGTGCGCTCCACTTGCGGCAATCAACGGCCGGCCCCCAGCTCTCCGATCCCGGCGTCTTCAAGGAACTGCGCTGGCGGCACATCGGGCCGTTCCGCGGGGGACGGACGAAGGCGGCGTCGGGCGTTCCGGGCCAGCCGAACGTGTTCTACATCGCGGCCACCAACGGCGGCGTGTGGAAGACCACCGACTACGGCATCGTCTGGAAACCGATCTTCGACGAACAGCCGACCGGCTCGATCGGCGCGCTGGCCGTCGCGCCCTCGAACGCCAGCATCATCTACGTCGGCAGCGGAGAAGGGCTCCAGCGCCCCGATCTCTCGACCGGTGACGGCATTTACAAGTCCACCGACGCCGGCAAGACCTGGACGCACCTGGGACTCCGCGACGGGCAGCAGATTCCCCAGATCATCGTCGATCCGCGGAATCCCGATCGGCTGTTCGTCGCCGTCCTCGGCCATCCGTACGGGCCGAACGAGGAGCGCGGGATCTTCCGCTCGACCGACGGCGCGAAGACGTTTCAGAAAGTGCTCTACAAGGATGCCGACACCGGCGGCGTCGATCTCGCGTTCGATCCGTCCAATGCCGATCACGTATACGCGGTGCTGTGGCAGGCGCGCCAGGGACCGTGGGAAAACGGCGTCTTCAGCGGCCCGGGCAGCGGACTGTTCGAGTCCACCGACGGCGGGACGACGTGGAAGCCGTTGACCCGGGGACTGCCGACATTCGATCAGGGGCTCGGACGGATCGGTATCGCGATCGCGCCGAGCGATCCGAAGCGCATGTATGCGGCGGTGCAGGCGGGCAATGCCGGCGGGCTGTTCCGCTCGGACGACGCGGGACAGAGTTGGCACAAGGTCACGGAGAACGCGCTCGTCGTCAGCCGCGGCGACGACTTCGCCGAGGTCAAGGTCCACCCGAAGAATCCCGACATCGTGTTCACCGGCAGCATCGTCGCCTGGAAATCGACCGACGGCGGCAGGACGTTCAAGTCGCTGCGCGGCGCGCCGGGCGGCGACGACTATCACCGCTTCTGGATCAACCCTGACAATCCCGACATCATTCTCATCGCCGCGGATCAGGGTGCGGTGATCACCGTCAACGGCGGCGAGACGTGGAGCACCTGGTACAACCAGCCGACGGCGCAGTTCTACCACGTCAGCACCGACAACGCCTTTCCGTACCGGGTGTGCGGCGGACAGCAGGAGAGCGGCTCGGCGTGCGTGCAGAGCCGCAGCGACGACGGCCGCATCACGTTCCGCGAGTGGCACCCGGTGGGCGTCGAGGAGTACGGCTACGTCGCGCCCGACCCGCTCGACCCGGACATCGTCTACGGCGGCAAGGTGTCCCGCTACGATCGGCGAACCGGGGAAGTGATCCAGGTCGGTCCGCGGCCGCCGGCCGGCGAGGCGTACCGCGTCGTCCGCACGCAGCCCGTGCTCTTCTCGCCCATCGAGCCGCGGACGCTGTACTTCGCCTCCAACCGGCTGTGGAAGACGACCAGCGGCGGCCTCCGCGGCTGGACGGCGATCAGTCCCGATCTCACCCGCAAGACCTGGGAGGCCCCGGCGAACGTCGGCATCTACCGGAACACGCCGGCCGCGGCGGCGTCGCAGCGCGGCGTCATCTACACCATCGCCCCCGGCTATACCACCGTCAACCGGATCTGGGTCGGGACGGACGACGGGCTGATTCACACCACCGCGGACGGCGGAGTGACCTGGAAGGACGTGACGCCGAGGGAACTCTCGCCGTGGGCGAAGGTGTCGATCATCGACGCCTCGCACACGAATCCCCTCGGCGCGTATGCGGCGATCAACACGTTCCGTCTCGATGACCTGCGGCCCCACATCTATCGAACGCGCGACGGCGGTAAGAGCTGGACCCGCATCGTCAACGGTCTGCCCGACGGGGCGATCATCAATGCCGTCAAGGAGGATCCGAAGAAGCCGGGGCTGCTGTTCGCCGGCAGTGAAACCCAGGTGCACGTCTCGTTCGACGACGGCGGGCACTGGCATTCGCTGCGGCAGAACATGCCGGCGATCTCGATTCGAGACCTGGTGATCAAAGACGACGACCTGGTCGTCGGCACGCACGGACGCGGCTTCTGGATCCTCGACGGCATCTCGTCGCTGCGGCAGATCGAGGAGAAGACGTTCGACGCCGATGCGGTGCTGTTCAAGCCGGGAACCGCGATTCGGTTCGAGTGGAACAAGAACACCGACACGCCGCTGCCGCCGTGGGAACCGGCGGGGCAGAACCCGCCCGACGGCGCGATTCTCGAGTACTTCCTGAAGCGTCCGGCGAACGGGGTGGTGACGCTCGAACTCCTCGACGCCGCGGGCGCGACGATCCGCAAGTACGCCAGCAGCGACACGGCGCCGGAGATTCGCGACGAAGGCAACGTCCCGTACTACTGGATCCGTCCCACGCGGATCTTGTCTGCGGATGCCGGCCTGCACCGGTTCGTCTGGGACATGCACTATCCGCCGCCCGCGGGGTCGACGCCCGGCTATTCGATCGCGGCGACGCCGGGCGACACCGCGGCGGATCCGAAGGGGCCGTGGGTTGTGCCGGGCACCTATACCGTGAAGCTCACGGCCGACGGCCGGTCGTACACCCAACCGCTCGTCGTGAAGATGGATCCGCGGGTGAAGAGCGGCACGATCGCGCTGCAGCAGCAGTTCGCGCTGTCGAAGCGCGTCTACGACGCCCTTGGCCGGATCCACGCGATGCTGCCGCGGATCGGGCAGGCGCGCGACCGGGCCCAGGCGGCCGGGCATGCCGATCTCGCGCAGAAGCTGCAGGCGCTTGCCGGAGCCGGTGGCGGGCGCGGCGGCCGCGGCGGGGGACGCGGCGGCCCGCCGCAGGGGCCGCCCACGCTGTCGGGCGTCTCGGCTCAACTGCTGGGCATCTATGGCGCGACGCAGCGGGGCAGTTCGCTGCCGCCGACGCAGACAGTGGCGGCGGTGAACGCGGCGCTGGCCGAGGCGGCGAAAGTGCTGGCGGAAGCCGCGCTCCTGCTCAAGTAAGCGTTTACTTTAACGAAGAAATCCGTTGCCGACGGGCCGTGGGCGCGGTATAAGCACAGCGTCGGGAGGACGTTTCGGCGTCATCTCTTCGAAGGGGGGAGGCTGATGATGAGGGTCCACACGTACCGCTGCGTACTGCTGGCGGTTTTGGCGTTCGGCTGGGCCGCCGATACGAGCGCTCAGGAGTTCCGCGCCACGGTCAAGGGACAGGTTGTCGACGGCAGTAAGGGGGCCGTGCCTGGCGCCACGGTCAACATTCGGAATACGGATACCAACGAAGTCGCCTCTGCCGTTACTAACGCGGAGGGGAACTACACGGTGCCGTTCCTGCGTCCGGGACCTTATTCCATGACGGTGGAACTGGCCGGGTTCCAGAAATTCACCCGTACTGACTTGCGCCTGCAAGTAGGCGAGACCGCGACCATCAACGTGCAACTGGCGGTCGGCCAGCTCACCGAATCCGTCACGGTCTCGGCCGAATCGCCGGTCCTTATCACCAGCAATGCCAACCGCGGCACGGTCATCGACCAGCAAAGCATCGCCGAGATCCCGCTGCAGTCACGCAGCCCGATGGCGCTCGTGCCGCTGGTCGCCGGCGTCAACTACAACGCCCAGGCGATCTACCTCCGTCCGTTCGACAACGGCGCGCTCGCCGCCTGGTCGATGAACGGCGGCGCCAGCAGCAACAACGAGTTCCTGCTCGACGGCGCGCCCAACAACGCCAACCAGGGGGGCAACAACATCGCCTACGTGCCGCCGGCGGCGGCCGTCCAGGAAATGAAGATCTCCACGAACTCGTACGACGCCCAGTACGGCCGCACGGCCGGCGGCGTCGTCAACGTGTCGCTGAAGTCGGGCACCAACACCTTCCACGGCGAGGTCTACGACTACATGCGGCGCAAGGCGCTCGCGGCCAACTCGTTCATCCTCAACTCGCAGAACCGTCCGAAGACCGATCAGTACATCGATCAGTACGGGTTCAGCGTCGACGGCCCCATCATCAAGAACAAGACGTTCTTCCTGTTTACCGGCGAGAAGTACCGGGAAGGCACCCCCGCTCCCCTGGTCAGCACGGTGCCGACGGCGGCGATGAAGCAGGGGGACTTCAGCGGTCTCGTGGACGCGTCAGGCCGCCTGATCACCATCTACGATCCGGCCACCGGCCGCGACGTCAACGGCGTCTGGACGCGCGATCCGTTCCCGGGCAACATCATCCCGGCGAACCGGATCAACCCGACCGCCCAGGCGATCATGAAGTACTACCCGGAGCCGAACGGTACGACGGCCGGCGTGGCGCCGTGGCAGCAGAACCTGCAGTGGCCCGAGCACTTCAACCGGGACATCTTCTGGAACTGGGTCGGGAAGGCGGACCACAACTTCAGCCCGAACGATCGGGCCTTCTTCCGCTGGGCCGAGAACAAACGGAACGAGATCGGGAACCGCGGAAACGCCATCAGGAGCGGTCCCGGCCAGGCCGGTCAGCTTCCGCTCTGGCGCGCGAATCGCGCGCTCGTCGGCGACTGGGTCCACATTTTCGGACCGGGCACGGTCTTCAATCTGCGCAGCAGCTACACCTATTTCCTGGAGTGGAGCTATTCCACCTTCGCGCAGGGTTTCGATGCGAAGGAGTTCTGGCCCGCCAGCCTGGTCGACCAGCTGCCGAGCAAGGCAATTGGCGGCCTGTTCCCGGTGATTCAAATCGATCAGTTCGCGACGCTGTCGCGCGGGTCGTCCCCGAACCGGAACCGCAACTACTCTCTGCAGCCCAACGTGTCGCTGACCCGCGGCAAGCACAACATCCGCAGCGGTCTCGACCTGCGGTGGACCAACGTCTTCAACGAGAACTACAACAACTCCGGGGGCAACATCCAGTTCAACCGCAACTTCACCCGGAGCACGCTGAACAGCACCAGCGCGACCGAGGGGAACGCCTTCGCTTCCTTCCTGCTCGGTGCCCCGAGCGGCGGGAACGTCGACGTCAACCCCAAGCCGCACTACAAATGGTTCTTCGCCGCTCCCTGGATCCAGGACGACTGGCGCGTGAACAACAAGTTGACGCTGAACCTCGGCTTCCGGTGGGACGTCAACGGGTCGGTCAAGGAAGAAAACAACATGCTGAACTACGCGTTTGACCCGACAATCGTCAATCCGGTGTCGGGGCGCGTCGGCCAGCAGGTCATGGGAGGCATCAGGTTCGCCGGTGTGGACGGCGCCCCGGACCGGCCGTGGAAGCTCGACAAGAACAACTGGCAGGCCCGCGTCGGCGTCGCCTACTCGCTCAACGACAAGACGGTCTTGCGCGCGGGTTATGGCAAGTACTTCCTCAACCCGACGAGTCAGGGGAACAACGCCGGATTCAGCCGGTCGACGAACCTGATTTCCTCGACGGACGGCGGCCGTACGCCGACGTATGCCCTGTCGAACCCGTTCCCCACCGGGATCCAGGAGCCGACCGGAAGCTCGCTGGGGCCGATGACCTTCCTTGGTCAGGGCCTGAGCTTCTCGAACCCCGACTTCGTCGTGCCGAACGTCCACCAGTTCTCCGCTGGCGTCCAGCGCGAGTTGCCGTGGCGCATGTCCCTCGAGGCCACCTACGCGGGAAGCCGGAGCTATGACCTGGAAGCCGGGTTCAGTGCCGTCAACGAACCTTCGGCGGCGTTCCAGGCGCAGTGCGACGTCACCCAGGGCGGCAGCCGGACGTTGTGCGATCAGCTGCTCCCGAATCCGTTCCAGGGCGTGGCCGGCTTCGAGGGCACGACGCGGTTCACGAACGCGACGCTCTCGCGGTTCGAGCTGAATCGCCCGTTCCCCGCCTTCACCGGCATCACCAGGAACCAGAACAACATCGGGAAGCTGATTTACGACTCGGCGCAGTTCGTGGCCAACAAGCGGTTCACGAAGGGCGTCACCATCAACGCCAGCTACACGTGGGTGCCTCGCTGGACCGAGATCGGCGGCTACGTGGACGCCGTGTCGGGGCTCCTGAACGAGGGCCCGTACTTCTCGCAGCGCAAGCATCGCGTGACCGCCTCGGGCGTGTGGGAACTGCCCTGGTTCCGCGGTCAGCGGAGCCTCATGGGGTATCTCGTCGGCGGCTGGTCGATAGCACCGGCGATGGTCTACCAGAGCGGTCAGCCGTGGGATATCCCGGCGACGGGCACCGGCAGCAATTTTGACATCGCGCCCGGCGTCGACCTGAAGCAGGTCGCCTTGGACGGCAAGAAGGACGGGCAGTTCATCTACGGCGTCAAGCCGTGCATCGGCCAGCGCAATGCGACGACGGGCAATTATGACCTGCTGTCCGTCTCGACCGCCTACGGCTGCACCGAGCCCTACTTCCTCATTCGCGAGGCTTTCCAGCGCCGCACCGCGATGTTTCGCTACGACGAGTTCCGCCGGCCGGGGATGTTCATGCTCGACGTGAACTTCGCGAAGACGGCGTCGATCACCAGCCGCGTCAGGGTCCAGGTCCGTCTCGAGGCGTTCAATCTCCTCAACAGCCCGCAGTACGACGAGCGTCAGTACAACCAGGACACGTCGTCCGCGGACTTCGGACGCATCAACCGGAATTCCACCGGCCAGTCTGGCTTCCAGCGGTTTGTCCAGATGGGCTTCCGATTGATCTTCTAGACAGACGATTCAGACTCGCCTGGTGAAAACCCTCGTGGCGCTGGCGGTCCTTGCGGCCGCCGGCGCCAGAACGATCGGCTGGGACGATCTCCCGCCGGCCGTCCAGTCCCGCCTCCGGAACTCCGGCCAGACAGCGTCGACGTTTGGCGGCTATGTGTCCTCGCTTGCGCGCACCGCGGAAACACGCGTCCGCGAAGGGGACTTCGACCATCTCGTCTTCTACGTGCTTCAGTCGACGCACTTCACAACGCTCCCGCCGATCGAGCCGGCACTGAGCGCGAAAGCGTTCGCGGCGGGCGGCCGCGTTCCGGCGGCCGCGTCCGCGCGAATGGCGGCGTTCCTGCGCACCATCGCCTCGAGCGACGCGGATCCGCGTGTCTCCTACTTCCGCGCCATGCTCCGGCGCGTCCCGCCGGCGGAACGGCGTCCGCTGCTCGAGCGGGAGTACGCGAGAGGAATGAAGTTCCTGTACGAGAAGGAGTTCCTCGATCCGTCAAAGGGGCCGCAGCTGTATCAGACGCGCGGCCTGAGCACGGACACAGCGGTGGAAGCGGGATACGCCGTCCATGCCGGCCTCGGCGTGTTGAAAGGACTCGAGCCGTCGCGGCGGATTCGGCGCGTGCTGATCGTCGGTCCGGGCATCGATCTGGCGCCGCGCACCGGCATGCTGGAGGCGGGGCCGCCGGAGAGCTACCAGCCGTGGGCGTCGATCGATGCGCTCGTCAGCCTCGGGCTGTCACAGCTCGCGGAGCTGCAGGTCGTGGCCGGCGACATCAATCCGCGGGTCGTCGAACACCTGCGATCGTCGGCCCGGCGCGCGCCGGTGCTGCGCCTGGTGAGCGGCATCGGCGAGTCCGATACCGTCGCGTTCGTGCCCGGCTACCGCGAATACTTCACGACGCTGGGGCGGACGGTCGGTGCCCCTGGCGCGGCCCCTCGAGCGCCGTCCGGCCACCTGTCCAAAGCGATCGCCGTCAGCGCGGCCGCCGCCGCGACGATCCACGCCGAACCCCTGGACATCGTCACCCAGCGGCTCACCGGCGATGCGTTCGATCTGGTGATTGCCACCAACGTGCTGCCGTACTTCGGCGGCGCCGAGCTCGCGCTGGCGCTGTCGAACATCGCCGCGATGCTGACGCCCGGGGGCGTGTTCCTGCACAACGACCCGCGCCCGGAAGTGCAGGAAGACGCGGCGCTCGCCGGGCTCGCGCCGGAGCAGCTGCGCCAGGTCCTGATCGCGACCGTCAAGGGGGCGCCGCCGCTGGCGGACACGATCGTTCTCCACAAACGCAAATAAGATTTCCACATTCCCACATTTCCCAATTTCCAAATTCACCTGGGCGGCACCAGAGCGGGATTGAGCTGCTGAGCGCGGGCGAAGGCCGCCTTGGCCGCGTCGTGCTGGCCGAGGTGCTGAAGCGCGCGTCCGAGCTGGTAGTGCGCGGGCGCGAACGCGTCGAACGCCTGGGTCGCACGCCGGAAGATGTCCGCCGCGCCGGCGGCGTCGCCGGCGTCGAGCTTCTGCGCGCCCGCCGCCGTCAGCGCCGCCGCCTCCTGGGACCGCTGGGAGAGCGCGCGCAGGCGATCCGCTTCCGCGGACGCGCGGCGGGCCCCCTCTTCATCGCGCGCCAGGGCCAGTGTCTGCGCGAGGACGATGTGCGGTGCGGCGAGATCGGGGCGCAGCGCGGCGGCGCGTCTGAGTGAGGACGCCGCGCGCTTCAGGTCCCCCTTGGCCTTGTAGACCGTCCCCAGCGCGAGGTGCGCGTCGGCGTAATCACCGTTCGCCGCGACGGCGTCGGCCAGCGCCTGCGCGGCGCGATCGAGATCGCCGAGGTGCCGGTAGATCGTGCCGAGGCTGTAGTAGATCTCCGGCCGCGGCTGGATCGCCAGCGCGCGGGTCAGTTCGTCGATCGCCATCTGGAAGCGATCGGTCCGGAAGAACACGAGGCCGAGATTGTAGCGGGCGAGCGCGTGGCGGTCGTCGAGCGTCAATGCGCGGCGGAAGCTCTCGATCGCGCCGTCGACGTCCACCTCCGCCTGCGCGAGGCCGAGCGTGAACCAGCGGTCGGCGTCGGCCGGCGCCGAGGCCGTCAGTTCGCGGCCGTATGCGATCGCTTCTTCGGAGCGTCCCCCTTTCACCAGGGCGAGGACGAGGCTGTTGGAGGCGCCGCGCGGCGAACGCGGGGCGCGCGCCGCGGCGCGGAACGCGTCGATCGCGGCGTCGAGCGCGCCGATCCGCTCGAGCGCACTGCCCAGTGCATGCTGAATCTCGCCGTCGGCGGGGGCGAGCCCCGCCGCTTCCCACAGCAGCGAGAGCGCCGCGGCGGCGTCGCCTCCCCGGTCCAGCTCGCGCGCCCGATCGTAGAGCTGGCGCGCGCGCGGGACCGCCTGCGCCGCGAGCAGCCCGTGGGCTGCGGCGGCGAGGACGGCGGCGAGCACGGCAATCCGGGTGCGACGAGACATTGGGACGGTCCCCCGACTGCAGGATGGTAGCATCGCGCGTGTGCCGCGCTGGAGTCTGCTGCTCGCGACGTGGGTGGGCCTGACGCTGTCGCTCGCCCCCCCGCAGGGTGGGCGTGCCGCCTGGGTCACCTTCACCGCGGCCGGTCGCGAAGCCGGACTGAACGCGACGATCGTGTTCGGCAAGCGCGAGACGAACACCTACCTGATCGAGACCACGGGGACGGGCGTCGCGATGCTCGATTACGACGCCGACGGCTGGATCGATCTCTTCTTCGTCAACGGATCCACCCTGGAGGGGTTCAAGGCCGGCGAGGAGCCGACCAATCGTCTCTATCGCAACCGGCGGAACGGCACGTTCGAGGACGTGACGGCCGGCACCGGCCTCGCGGCGAGCGGCTGGGGGCAGGGGACGTGCGCCGGCGACTACGACAACGACGGATTCACCGATCTCGCGGTCACGTACTGGGGCCAGAACCGGCTGTACCACAACGACGGCCGCGGCCGGTTCGAGGACGTCACCCAGAAGGCAGGGCTGCGCGCGGCGCGCCGCCGCTGGGGCACCGGCTGCGCCTTCGTCGACTACGACCGCGACGGCCGGCTGGATCTGTTCACCGCGCACTACGTCGATTTCGATCCCGCGTCGACGCCGCGGCCCGACGCCGGCCTGTGCCGCTATCGCGGCCTGCCGGTCGCGTGCGGCCCGTCGGGTCTGCCGCCGGCGCGCAACGCGCTCTACCGCAATCGCGGCGACGGGACATTCGCCGACGTCTCCGAGCGCGCGGGGATCACGCGCACGTCTGGCATCTACGCGCTTGGCGTCAGCACCATGGATTTCGACAACGACGGCTGGACGGATCTGTATGTCGCGGGGGACTCCAGCGCCAGCGTCCTCTATCGCAACAACCGCGACGGCACGTTCACCGACGTCGCCGCCGTTGCGGGGTGCGCCTTCAGCGGCGACGGCCGCGCGCAGGCGGGGATGGGCGTCGCGGTCGGCGACTACGACCGCAACGGGTCGATGGACGTGTTCAAGACCAACTTCGCCGGGGACACGTCGACGTTGTACGCCAATAGCGGGCAAGGCGTCTGCGAGGATCGGACCTTTGCGGCCGGGCTCGGCGTCAACACGCGGTGGCTCGGGTGGGGCGCCGCCTTTGCCGATTTCGACAACGACGGCTGGCTCGACCTGCTCTCGGTGAATGGCCACGTCTACCCGGAAGTGCGGCAGTTGAGATCCGAGGCCGGGTACGAGCAGCCCAAGGTCCTGTATCGCAACCTCCGCAACGGACGGTTCCAGGATGTGACCGCGCAGGTTGGCGGGCCGCTGACGATCCCGAAGGCGGCGCGCGGCGCCGCGTTCGGCGACGTCGACAACGACGGGTGGATCGACGTCGCGATCGCGAACGTCAACGATCGGCCGGATCTCTATCGCGCCGCCGGCCCTTCCTCGAACCGCTGGATCGCATTCAAGCTGGTCGG
>DASSPH010000018.1 GCA_035699745.1 Vicinamibacterales bacterium | reverse complement strand
GCCGCCGTCCCAGTGTTCGTCCATCGCGCGGATGGCGTCGGCGACCCGCTCGGGCAGCCCGATCATGCGCGCGATGTCGGCGCCGCGCTCGCAGCGCGCGGTGAAGATGCGCTCCCCGGTCGCGCGCCGTCCGAGGCGCGCGAACCGCCCGAAGCGGCGCAGGCGCGCGGCGAAGGCGCTGCCGCGCCCCACGTACTCCCACGCGTACGCGACCTGCTGCGGTACGCGCCGCCAGTCGCGCAGCCACGCCGCGCGCTTGACCTCGTGATCGCTGCCGCCGAACAGGTCGGTGACGATCGCCGCGTTCGCCGAGCAGCCGGCGTCCTTGAGCAGGAGCGCATAGAGCAGCTCGGTCTGCTCCGCGCTCTTCAGGCCGAGCGCCTGGCCGAGGCGAAGGCCGATGAGCGCCGCGCGCGTCGCGTGCCCGCGCGGGTGGCCTTCGGTCAGATCGAGGGCGTGCGACAGGCCGGCGAAGACCCCGGACAGCCGGACGCCGGGCGCGGCGCTGCGCGGCGCGGGCGCCGGTGGGGCCGCGGGTATGGCGACGGCCATCGCCGCCCGCGGCGATGGAAAACAGCTGGCGAAGGGCGTCATGGGCGATGGTTCGATCGCCAATCGAGCAACGCAGGTGCCAGCCCGATCGGCCGTACGCACCGGCGAGACTAAACGCCCGGAAGATAAGGCTTTCAGCGTGGTTGCCGCGTCGGGCGCGCGGTCACCGGCGCGGCCAGCGTGTTTCAGAACGCGCCACGGCGGTGGCCCAGGATGGAACAGCCGCCCGTCAGAACGTGATCTTCGCGGCCAGCTGCATGATGCGCTCGCCGGCGGTCGCCGTCGGCCGTCCGAAAATCGGCCCGCGCGTCAGCGTCGTGCCCGCGACGCTGTAGTACGTCGTTTCCACGCCGGAGATGTTGTCGCGATTGAACAGGTTGAAGGCTTCCCAGATCAGCTGCAGCTTCGCGGCGCCGACGCGGATGTCGCGGGCGATGCGTGGATCGAAGGAGACGATCGACGGCAGCCGGAACTGGTTGCGGACGGTGCCCGGGGCGATGTCGTTGCGCGTGTTGCCGTCGCCGTTCAGGTCGGCGGCGCCGACGCGGGCGGTGTACGGCTGGCCGGACTGCGCGGTGAGGATGGCGCTGAACGACCAGTTCTCGACCAGCCCGCGCGCGAAGCCGTTGAAGCGGGTGGCGACGCCGTTGGTGTCGTAAACGCCGCTCATCACGAAGCGGTGGCGCTGATCGTTGTTGCCGGCCGTCCGGTCGGCGTCGAAGTTCGCCGGGTTGGACGCGTATTTCACGTCGTCGCCGGCGTTGCCCGGCACGACGGCGGTGGCGTCGGGCACCGTGTCCTCGACCTTGCCGAAAGTGTAGGCGGCGCGGAACTGCAGGTGGTTCGCGAAGCGGCGGTTGAGCTCCATCGTCAGGCCGTTGTAGCGCGATTCCGCGGACGACTCGAACGCGATGACGCGGGTGAAATTGGCGAACGGCCGGTCGGATCCGAAGAAGTGGTAGGGGAACGTCTCGCCGGTGCCGGCGACCGTGAACGTGCGCGTGCCGGGCGTGCCGAGGTTGCGGTCGATCGAGCGCGGCAGGTTGCTGCCGTCGACGAAGAGATAGGTGACGGTGAGGCTCGTGTTGCGCACGAGCTCCCACTCGACGGCGGCGTTCGCCTGCATCAGCCGCGAGTTGGCGAAGTCCCTGTCGACGTAGAAGATCGACGGCCGCGCCGCGGTGCCGATGTTCGGGATCGCGCTGAAGTTCTGCGGATAGGTCGGCACGGCGTCGCCCGTGAAGGTGAGCGAGACGATGTTGATGCCGTTGTTCGAGTGCGCCGTGCCGAGCATGATCGACGGCGTGCGGCCGTAGAAGATGCCCCACCCGCCGCGCACGACGTAGCGTGCGCTCGCCGGGCTCCACGCCAGCCCGAGCCGCGGCCCCCAGTTGTTCGTGTCCGCGTCCAGACGGCTCGTGTCGATGTCGGCGGCGGCGAGCTGCGCGTCCGGGTTGCGCACCGGCGGCGCGCTCGTCTTCATCAGGTCGTAGCGCAGGCCGGCGTTGATCGTGAGCTCGTTGGTCGCCTTCCACTCGTCCTGCACGAAGAACGAGTACTCGCGGATATTGGGGCGCGTCTCCGGCCCGGTCGTGCCCGGTCCCTGGAAGTTCTGCTGGTAGAACTCGTTCGGCCCGTTCGGCCGTCCGCCGGCGAACGAAGCGAGGCTGCGGAACGTGTACGAGCCGGTGAAGAAGCCGGGGAAGTAGTTGTAGATGTCGTCGAACTGGAAGTCGAAGCCGCTCTTGACCTTGTGCTGGCCGCGCAGCCACGTCACCGTGTCGGCGATCTGGATGCGGTCGATCGTCGTCTCGCGCGGGCTGAAGTTGTTGCGGCCGATCGTCAGCACCGTCGTGCCGCTCTGCTGGACGACGGCCTCCGGGTTCTCGCTGTTCGCCTCCCCCGGCTCCTTGTCGCGCAGGAACTGCGCGCGCAGCTCGTTGAACAGCGTCGGCCGGACGATGCTGCTCCACGCGGCGTTGAACGACCGTGTCTTCACCAGGGATGCGCCGGTGTGCTCGACGGAGTTCTGCAGGCCGCCGTTCTCGAAGCCCTGACCCGTGAAGTTCTGGTGGTTGTAGCGGAGCGAGAGGCGCTGCCCGCCGCCCAGCTCGTGATCCGTCTTCACCAGGAAGACGTCCTGATCGAGCTTCCGATTCCAGCTCTCGGCTTTCGGGGTCAGCGCCGCGATCGCGGCGAGCGTAAGCGGGTCGGACGGCGTCGAGGCCGGCAGGTTCATGACCACCGGGTTCGGCTGGGTGTTCCGCTGGCCGTCGTAGTTGAAGAAGAAGAAATCGCGGTCGCGGCGCACCGGCCCGCCGAGCGTGCCGCCGAACTGGTGGTAGTGGTAGGGGGATTTGGGCCGGTTGTTGAGCACGTTGATCGCGTTGTTGGCGTTCAACGCCTTGTCGCGGAAGAACTCGAAGATCGATCCATGGGGTTCGTTGGTGCCCGACTTGGTGACGACGTTGATGACGGCGCCGCCGGCGCGGCCGAACTCGGCGGAGAACGAGTTCGAGTTGACCTGGAATTCCTTCACCGCGTCCTGGCTGAACTGGTAAGGGGCGCGCCCCGAGCCGGTGCGCCCGGCGCTCTGGCCGAAGAACGTGTTGTTGTTGTCGGCGCCGTCGACGACGAGGCTGTTGAGGGTGCCGCGCTGGCCGGCGAAGCTGATGTCGCCGGTGCGCACGTCCCGCGTCACCCCGGGGGTCAGCAGCGCGAAGTCGATGAAGTTGCGGCCGTTGACCGGCAGGTTCTGGACGGCGACTTCGTCGACCGTGGAGCTGACGTTCGATCGCGTGGTCTCGAGGACCGGCGTCTCGGCCAGCACGTTGACGGTTTCGGCCACGCCGGCGACGCTCATCTCGATCCGGAGCGTGATCGTCTGTCCGACGGTGAGGCGGACGTCGTTGTGCGTGCGCGTCGCGAACCCGGCCAGCGCCGCGCTCACGGCGTAGACGCCGACGGGCAGATTCGGCATGCGGAACAGGCCGTAGCTGTCGGTCACGGCCTCGCGCTGCACGCCGGTCGCGGATTCCTTGATGGTGATGGAGACGCCGGGAAGGGCGGCGGCGGACTGGTCGACCACGAGGCCTTCGATCGAGCCGGTGGGGCTCTGCGCCCGCGACGGCAGCGGCAGGAGGGTGGTCAGGGCGATCACGAGAGCGAGCAGGCGGCGGCGGTCGGTCATGGCGGGGAATATACCGCCGCGCAGGCGCCGCGGATACCCCTTGACAACGTCCGGACCGGCGGTGTATTTAACTGATAGGTTATTTAACTAACAGGTTTACCAATGACCCGGACCGATCAGCTCAGCACCACCTTTGCCGCCCTCGCCGACCCCACGCGGCGGGCGATCCTCGCGCGGCTCGCCCTCGGCGAGTGCTCCGTCACCGAGCTCGCCGAGCCCTTCGCGATGAGCATGCCGGCCGTCTCGAAACACCTCCGCGTGCTCGAGCGCGCCGGCCTCATCGCCCGCGGACGGGAAGCCCAGTGGCGCCCGTGCCGGATCGAGGCCGCCCCGATCAAGGAAGTGGCGGAGTGGGCCGAGCGGTACCGCGCGATCTGGGAAGCCCGCTTCGATCGTCTCGACAGCTACCTGCAGCAACTGCAAACCAAGGAGAAGAAAGATGCCCGCAAGCCTCGCCGGAAATAGCCGCACCTTCGCCGTCACCACGCCGTCGGATCGCGAGATCCGCATGACCCGCCTCTTCGATGCGCCGCGCGCGCTGGTCTTCCAGGCGATGACCAGACCCGAGCACATCAGGAACTGGTGGGGCAATCTCGGCGAGGGCTATTCGGTGCCGGTCTGCGAGGTCGACTTCCGCGTCGGCGGCAAGTGGCGGTTCGTCAACCGCACGCCGACAGGGGAGGAGGCCGCCTTCTACGGGGAGTACCGCGAAATCCATCCGCCGGACCGGGTCGTCTTCACCGAGATCTTCGAGCCGTTTCCCGACGCCGTGTCGGTGGTGACGTCGGTGCTCACCGAAGAGAACGGCAAGACGCGCCTGATCGCCACTGTCGAGTATCCGACGCGCGAGGTGCGCGACATGGTGCGCGCGAGCGGGATGGAACGCGGCGCCGCCCTCAGCTACGACCGCCTGGAGGAAGTCGCCCGCGCGCTTGCGCTATAGTCGCCAGCGCCATGACGCTGCGCACCGCCGCCACCCTCGTCGTCGCTGCCGGCGCGGCTCTGACCGCGCCGGCGGCGTCCGGCCAGCGGCAGCCGGAGCCGATCATCGACATGCACATGCACGCGCTCGCCGCCGACGAGCAAGGGCCGCCGCCGATGGCGATGTGCGCGCCGTTCCCCGATTTCTTTCCCTGGGATCCGAAGGGGCCGTATCTCGACCAGTTCATCGCCCGGTTCAAGAAGCCGGCCTGCAAGGATCCGATCTGGTCGCCGATGACCGACGCCGAGGTCCTGGCCCAGACGCTGGCGATCGCGGATCGGCGAAACATCACCGGCGTGCTGAGCGGTCCGGCCGCGAACGTCGATGCGTGGATCGCGGCGCGGTCCGAGCGGTTCATCCCGGCGCTGTCGTTCCAGCTGGGCACACCCGGGACGCCGACGGTTGCCGCGCTTCGCCGGCGTCACGCCGAGGGCAAGCTGAAGGTGCTGGGTGAAGTCACCAACCAGTACGCGGGCATTCTCCCGGACGATCCCCGGATGGCGCCGTACTGGCGGCTCGCCGAGGAGCTCGACATTCCCGTCGGCATCCATGTCGGCACCGGCCCCCCGGGCGTGATCTACCTCGATGCGCCGAAATACCGCGCGCGGCTGCACAGCGCGCTCACGCTCGAGGAGGTGCTGGTGAAGCACCCGAAGCTGCGCGTCTACGTGATGCACGCCGGCTATCCGATGCTGGACGACATGCTCGCCGTGCTCTACGCGCACCCGCAGGTCTACGTCGACGTCGGCATCATCGTGTACAACCAGCCGCGGCCGGCGTTCTATCGCTACCTGCAGACGCTCGTCGAGAGCGGCTTCGGCAGGCGGGTGATGTTCGGCTCCGATCAGATGGTCTGGCCGGCGACGATCGAGCGCGCCATCGCCACGATCGAAGACGCGCCGTTCCTCTCGGCGGCGCAGAAGCGGGACATCTTCTACAACAACGCAGCGCGCTTCCTGCGGCTGCCGGCGGCGGCACGGTGATGCCTCCGCGCCAGGCATCTGCGCTCCTGGTGCTGCTGCTCGGCGCCACGCTGGCCGCCGGCAACCCGGCCGGACAGGCGCCGGCCGCCAAACGTTGGTACAAGGGCAACACCCACACCCACACGCTCAACTCCGACGGCGACTCCACGCCGGACGACGTGGTGCGGTGGTATCGCGAGCACGGCTATCAGTTCCTGGTCCTGACGGACCACAATTTCCTGACGGCGACGTCGGCGTTGAGCGCGCTGCACGGCGCCGACGAGCGGTTCCTCGTCATCAAGGGGGAGGAAGTCACCGACCGGTTCGGCACGAAGCCGCTCCACGTCAACGGGCTCGACGTGAGCGCGGAGGTGGCGCCGCAGGGGGGGACCTCGGTCGCGGACGTCCTGCAGCGCAACGTCGACGCCATCCGCAAGGCAGACGGCGTGCCGCACATCAATCACCCGAACTTTCAGTGGGCGGTGACGGCGGACGATCTGATCAAGGTCCGGAACAACAAGCTGTTCGAGATCTATAACGGCCATCCGCAGGTGAACAACGTCGGCGGCGGAGGCGTGCCCGGCCTCGAAGAGGCCTGGGACACGATCCTCTCGGCGGGCGTTCTGCTGTACGGCATCGCCGTGGACGACGCGCACGTGTTCAGGCAGCCGGGGAATCCGAACGTCGCCGGCCCGGGGCGCGGCTGGGTGATGGTGCGGGCGGCGCGCCTCGAGGCGCGCGCGATCCTCGACGCGATGGAACGCGGTGACTTCTACGCCTCCACCGGCGTGGAGCTGGCGGAATACGAAGCGACGCCGGCGGCGATCCGCATCGCCGTGCGTCCGAGCACGTTTTCGAAGTACCGCATCCAGTTCATCGGCAGGGGCGGGCGGCTGCTGGCCGAACGTGCCGAGCCGACGGCGATCTACGCGTTCAAGGGGGACGAGGGCTACGTGCGCGCGCGCGTGCTGGAGAGCAACGGCCAGATCGCGTGGGCCCAGCCGGTGACGGTCAAGCCCCGCCCGTAGCGCGCGACGGTCAGCCGGCGTGCCTCAGCGCAGCGATCGCATCGGGTCGAGCCGGGCGGCGCGGCGCGCCGGAAGATAGCTGGCGGCCAGCGCCGTCGCGGCGACGAAGATCGACACGGCGACATAGGTCGCCGGGTCGGCGGCCCCCACGCCGAACAGCAGGCTGCGCATCAGCCGCGTCACCACGAACGCGCCGGCGACGCCGAGGCCCAGTCCGATCGCGGCAATCACCAGTCCATGCCGCAGCACCAGCATGCCGATGCCGCGCGGCGTGGCCCCGAGCGCCATGCGGATCCCGACCTCGCGCGCGCCCTGGGCCACGAGGAACGCAATCACGCCGTAGATCCCCACGGCGGCGAGGCCGGCGGCGAGCGCGGCGAAGATCGTCAGCAGCAGCATCGAGAAGCGCCGCCGCGCCAGCGATTCGTCCACCCGCGTCATCATCGTCTTCACGTTGTAGACCGGGAGGTTCGGATCCATGTCGTGGAGCTCGCGGCGAACCGCGGGCGCCGCCGCGGACGGATCCCCCGCGGTGCGCGCGACAATGGTGATGCCGCGCGGCGTCAGCTGCATCTGCGGGAAGTAGACCGCCATGCGCGAATCCGCATCCAGCGCGTCCTGTTTGATCGAGCCGACCACGCCGACGACGGTGATCCACGGGACGTCGGGAGCGGCGTCGATGCCGCCGGTGCGGAACCGCTTGCCGAGCGCGTCGCCGGCGGGCCACAACGCCTGCGCCATGCGTTCGTCGATCACCGCCACCCGCGGCGTCTCCCGGGTGTCTTCGGCGGTGAACAGCCGCCCCTGCTTCAGCGGAATCTCCATCGTCTTGAAGTAGTCCGCCGCGGCGACCCGCTGATCGACGTTGATGAACCGCTCGCCGGCCGAGACGGCGCGCCCCTCGATCGTGATCGGACCCCAGGCCATCATGTTGCTCAACGGCAGGGACGACACGCCGCCGGCCGATATCACCCCGGGCACGCGGGCGAGCCGCGTCCACAGGTCGCGGTACGCCTCCGCCACCTTCGCGGTGTCCGCGTAGCGCGGCGGCATCAGCGTCACCTCGAGCGTCAGCACCCCCTGCGGGTTGAATCCGGGTGCGACGTCCTGCAGCCGGACGAAACTGCGGATCAGCAGTCCGGCGGCGACCAGCAGCATGACCGAGAGCATCAGTTCCGCGACGACCAGGGCCTTGCGCGTGCGCTGGCGCGGGCCGCCGCGCGTGAAGGACGCGAAGCCCGCGGCGGCCCCCTGTCCGTCCTTCAGCTCCGTCTGCAGGTCGAGCCTTGCCGCGCGGAGCGCCGGCACCAGGCCGAAGAGCAGCGCCGAGAGCAGCGACACCGTCAGCGTGAAGAGCAGGACGCCGCTGTCGATGCGGATTTCCCGCAGCCGCGGGATGCTCCTGGCGCCGAGAAGCTGCATCCACTGCAGCCCCCAGTGCGCGAGCAGCAGCCCGAGCGCGCCGCCGGCGACGGCGAGGAGCACGCTCTCGGTGAGCAGCTGCCGGACGATCCGCCGCCGGTCGGCGCCCAGCGCCGCGCGCACCGCGATCTCGCGCTGACGGCTCACGCCGCGCGACAGCAGGAGGTTGGCGACGTTGGCGCAGGCGATGAGCAGCACGCATCCGACCGCCGCGCCGAGCAGCGCGACGGGGCGGCGGACGCCGCCGACGACCTGTTCCTGAAGAGGGACGACCCCGAACGTGAGACCGCCGTTCGGGGGATAGAAATCGGGAAACTCGCCGCGCAGCCGCGCGGTGAGCGCGTCCATCTCTTGCTGCACCTGCGCGACGGCGATACCGGGCTTGAGCCGGGCGATGATGTTGTAGTCCTCGCGGTTGCGCGTCCGCGCCGCGGCAGGACCGAGGGCGAGCGGGATGACGATGTCGGCGCCGGCGGCGTTGCCCAGCGTCGGCATCACTTCGTGGGGCAGCGAGAACGACTCCGGCAGGACGCCGACGATCTGATAGCCGCGCCCGTTGAGCTCGAGGCGTCGTCCGATCACGTTGGGGTCGCGCCCGTAGCGGCGCAGCCACGTGCCGTAGCCGAGGATCGCGGTCGACGCCGGCAGCTGGGTGTCCTCCCCGGCGGTGAACAGTCGGCCGGCAGCCGGGCGCGCGCCGAGCATCGGCAGCAGGTTCGACGAGACCCGCAGCGTGCTGATGCGCTCGGGTCCGCGCCCGTCGCCGGTCAGGTTCTCGTTCGCGCCGTAGGCGATGGCGACCTGCTCGAACCCCGAGCCGGCGTTCTTGACGTCGAAATACTGGGCGGTCGAGAACCAGTCCTCGCTGATGCCGAGGCCGGGCGAGCGGTTCCAGAGAATCACCAGGCGGTCGGCCTCGGGATAGGGCAGCGGCCGGAGCAGCAGCGCGCTCGCGACGCTGAAGATCGCGGTGTTGGCGCCGACGCCGAGCGCGAGCGAGAACACCGCCGCGAGGAGGAAGGCCGGGTTCCGCACGAATCCGCGGAGCGCGTCGCGGATGTCCGACCGCAGGAGATCGACCATGGACTGGGCATGATAACCGGCGCGGCCCGCCTCGGTGTATAGTTCGCGCACCCGATACAGCCGTGGCAGCCCCTACTCGTCCAGCCGTGACTCGCCTGGTACTCTCGCCGCAGGAGCCGCTCGTCGCCGGCGGCGCGGCGGAAGCCCTCGAGCAGGAGCTGCAGCAGACGTTCCGGCGCGGACAGCGCGACGTCATCGTCGATCTCGCGAGCGTGACGGCGATCGACAGCGCCGGCATCCGCGCGCTGGTGCGCGCCCACACCACGTCCCAGCGCCTGGGCGGCAGCCTGCGCCTGGCGGCGGTGTCGGCGGCGGTGATGCGGGTCCTCGAGGCGTCGCGCCTGGCCGCCATCTTCGAGACGTATTCCTCGGTTGACGCCGCGCGGCTCGCGGCCTGGCCGTGGCACACCGTCCGCGTGCTCATGGCCGGCGCGGTGCTCTGCACCGTGCTGGTCTGGATCGGAATGCGCTGGCCGCTCGAGCTCGCCGGCATCCAGACGGTGTCCGACTCGCTGCAGCAGGCGGACGCGATGGCTTCGAGTCCGGTCAGTCGCCATCCGTTCATCGAGCTGTCGAAGCTGATCGCCGCGGCGCTGATCGGCGCCCTGGTGACCGCCATCCATCAACCGGTGTCGCGCGACCGCCCGCGCTCGCTCGAGCAGGCCCAGATCCTGCTGTGCGTGTCGGGCGCGATCATGATGATCATCATCGGCAACTCGCTGGCGCGCGCCTTCGGCATCGCCGGCGCCGCGGGTATCGTCCGCTTCCGCACGCCGGTCGACGATCCGAAGGACGTGACGATTCTCTTTCTCCTGATGGGGCTGGGAATGGCCGCGGGGCTCGGCGCCTTCGCGGTCGCCGGGCTGGCGACGGCGTTTCTGTGCATCGCGCTCCTCGTGCTCGAGCGCATGGCCACCCAGCGCACCCGGCTGATGTCGGTCGAACTGTCGGCCCCCGGACGCCAGTTCCCGACGCGCCATGTCGAGGCGGTGCTCGTGCGCAACGAAGTCGTGTTCGAGCCGCGCGAGATCTCGCAGGGCAAGAACGACATCAGGGTGAAGTACCACACCTGGCTCGATCCCCGCACCTCGCTCGACGATCTGAGCGCGCAGCTGATGGCGGAAGGCGCGGGGGTCGACTCCGTATCCTGGGATCAGGTCAAGCGGGAAAAGATCTGAGGTGCGTCGCGCACTCGTCCTGCGGTTGGCAGCGGCGCTGCTCGCAGTACTGGCGCCCGCGGGACCAGCGCCCCTGGCCTCCCTCGCAGGCTCCGCGCAGCCTCCGATTTTCGCCCGCGCCTCTCAACTCGGCTATCTGCCGGACGATGCCAAGATCGGCGTGATCTTCGGCGGCGCCCCCTTGCCGGAGCGGTTCGAGATCATCGACGAGCGCGGCGGCGTCGCGTTCCGGGGAGCGCCGGCCCCTTCTGCCGCGCAGCGGTGGGGAGCGTTCACAGCCCACGCCGATCTCGACTTCTCGGCGCTGCAGCGGCCGGGACGGTACCGCATCCGCGTTCCCGGCGCCGCGGACTCGCATCCGTTTCGGATCGGCGCGGACGTGTTCGCCGAGGCGGCCGATGCGATGCTCGGGTTCATGCGGCAGCAGCGCTGCGGCTACAACCCGTACCTCGATGTCGTCTGTCACCGGTTCGACGGGCGGACGGTGGAGGGGCCGCGCCCCGCAGGCAGCTTCATGCCCGCGCACGGCGGCTGGCACGATGCCGGCGACACGCTGAAGTACCTGATCACCTCCAGCAACGCGACGGCCCAGTTGCTGCTCGCCTACACCATCGCTCCGCGCATCTGGAGGGATCGCACCAACGATCTCGGTCAGCCGGGGGGGAACGGCCGCCCCGACGTGCTCGACGAAGCGCGCTGGGGGCTCGACTGGCTGCTCCGGCTGCACCCCGCTCGCGGCGAGCTGTATCACATGGTCGGCGACGACCGCGATCACAGCGGCTGGCGGCTGCCGCAGGACGACCAGTCCGACTACGGCTGGGGCAAGGGCAGCTATCGCGCGGTGTACTTCGCGACCGGGGCGCCGCAGGGGCTCGGCAAGTTCAAGAGCGAGTCGAACGGCGTCGCCAACATCGCGGGGCGCTACGCGGCGGCGATGGCGCTGGCCTACCAGATCTGGAAGGGGGATCCGCGCGAGGCCGCATTCGCCGCCCGATGTCTGCGCGCCGGCCGCGAGGTCTACGCGCTCGGCCGCGCCCGTGAAGGGGTTCAGCAGGGGAACTCGTATGGCGCGCCGTATCGCTACAACGAGAACACCTGGGCGGACGACATGGAGTGGGGGGCCGCGGAGCTGCACCGCGCCACCGGCGAGGCGGGCTACCTCGCGGATGCCCGGCGGTACGCGAAGATCATCGGGGCGACGTCGTGGATGGGGCGCGAGACCGCCCTCCACTACGAGTTCTACCCGTTCATGAACGCCGGACACTTCCGCCTCGGCGCCGGCGCCGCGTACTACCGCGCCGGGCTGGACGCCGCCGCGGCCGCCGGCGCGCGCAATCCCTGGCAGATCGGCGTGCCGTTCGTCTGGTGCTCCAACAATCTCGTCGTCGCGCTGGCCACCCAGGGCGTGATGTACGAGCGGATGACCGGCCGCCGCACGTTCCGGACGTTCAGCACGCGCCAGCGCGACTGGCTCTTCGGCGTGAACCCGTGGGGGACGTCGATGTTCACCGGGATCGGCGCCGTCGCGCCGTCCGACGTGCACATCCCGTGGTTTCAGCTGCGGAAGGAAAGCGTGCCGGGCGGGCTGGTGGACGGTCCCGTCCAGCAGGCGATCTTGGCGTCCCTGAAGGGGGTCTCACTGTCGCGGCCGGACGCCTTTGCGGCGTTCCAGAGCCCCGAAGCCGTCTACCACGATGACTGGCAGGATTACGCCACGAACGAGCCGACGATGGATGGGACCGCGTCCGCGGTGCTGCTGATGGCGCTGCAGGGGAGAGGTTACTTACGCTGAGCGGCGTCCGTGGGCTTGCCCTGGTTCTTGTCGAACGGCTTCACGTCGCGGACGATGAACAGCAGCTCCCCCTCGCGCATCAGCCCCAGCTCCTCGCGGGCGAGGGCCTCGATCGCCGCGGGATCGTCGCGGTAGCGGCGGATCTCCTCCCGCAGCCTGTCGTTGTCCTGCTTGAGCCGGCCGATGGCGTCGCTGATCTCGGCGTGCTGCCGCCGCGCCCGCATGGTATCCAGGAGCCCCTTGTCGCCGACCAGCGCGTCGACCACGAGGACGACGGTGACGAACACCAGCGCATAGTTGAGCAGCCGCGCGCGCAGAGGGGTCCAGGGCGGCGGCGCCGCGGGCACCGCTTTCTTCCGTCTGAGTGGGGGTGGGGAGGGAGCCTGGACCATGCCGACGAGCGTTCCTTTGTACAATAGTTTCGGCCGGATGCATCCCGGCCATTAGACCGAAAATCCACCGGATGACCGATACGCCGCACGTTCTGATCCTGACCACGCTCCCCGCGGACGCGGATGCGGCCGCCTTCGCGACGGCGCTGGTCGAGGCGCAGCTCGCCGCGTGCGTCAATCTGCTGCCGGTGATGGAGTCCGTGTATCGCTGGGAAGGGCGCGTACAGCGCGACAGCGAGCGGCAGCTTCTCCTCAAGACGTCGCGGGAGCGCGTCGCCACGTTGTGGCAGCGCGTGCGCGAGCTGCACCCCTACGACGTGCCCGAATTCATCGTCCTGCCGATCGTGGACGGCAACGAGGCCTACCTGCGCTGGATAGGCGAAGCCACGCGGACATCGACAGCGTGATTGATTTTTTCCGACAGGCAATCGACTTCGTCATCCACTTCGACAAGCACCTCTTCGAGTTCGTCGAGCTTTACGGTACCTGGGTCTACGGGTTCCTCTTCGCGATCGTGTTCGCGGAGACCGGCCTGGTGGTGGCGCCGTTTCTGCCCGGGGACTCGCTGCTGTTCGCGACCGGCGCGCTGGCCGGAGCCGGGGTGCTCAACATCTGGCTCGCGGGCGGGCTGCTGATCGCGGCGTCGATCCTGGGCGACGCGGTCAACTACGCGGCCGGCCGCTACGTCGGCCCCCGCGCGTTCAGCGCCACCGATACCGCGCACTGGACGCACCGCCTGCTGAACCGGTCGCACCTGCAGCGCGCGCACGAGTTCTTCGAGCGCTACGGCGGCAAGGCGGTGGTGCTCGGCCGGTTCGTGCCGATCGTGCGGACCTTCGTGCCGTTCGTCGCGGGAGCCGGGGCGATGAACTACCCGGCGTTCGCCTTCTATAACGTGACCGGCGCGCTCCTGTGGGTGGGGCTCTGCATGGGCGCCGGCTTCACGTTCGGCAACATCCCGGTGGTCCGCGACAACTTCTCGCTGATCACGATCGGCATCGTGTTCGTCTCGGTGCTGCCGATGATCGTCGAGGTCATCCGCGTCTGGCTGACACGCCGGCCGCGCTAGTCCAGCGCCTGCCTGAGATCCTCGATCAGGTCGGCGACGTCCTCGATCCCTGCGGAAATCCGGACCATGCTGTCGGTCAGGCCGATGGCCGCGCGCCGTTCCGCCGGCACTGACGCGTGGGTCATCGTCGCCGGGTGGCTGATCAGCGTCTCGACGCCGCCGAGGCTCTCGGCGAGCGACATCAGCTTCACGCGATTGCACACGCTGCGCGCCGCCTCGAACGTGCCGACGTCGAACGAGACCATCCCCCCGAAGCCCTTCATCTGACGCTTCGCGAGATCGTGCTGCGGGTGGCTGGCGAGTCCCGGGTAGATCACCTGCTTCACCTTCGGGTGGGTCGACAGGAACTCGGCGAGCGCCATGCCGTTCGCGTTGTGCTGCGCCATCCGTACCATCAGCGTCTTGGTCCCGCGGAGGACCAGCCAGGAGTCGAACGGGCTGAGGATCGCTCCGGCGGCGTTCTGCACGAACCGCAGCCACGCGACGTCGTCCTCCCGCGTCGCGATCACCACGCCGCCGACGCTGTCGCTGTGGCCGTTCAGGTACTTGGTCGTGCTGTGGGTGACGATGTCGGCGCCGAGGTCGATCGGACGCTGGACCGCGGGGCTCGCGAAGGTGTTGTCGACGACCAGGCGCAGGCCGTGGCGGTGCGCGACGGCGGCCGTCGCGGCGATGTCGGTCAGGCGGAGCACCGGGTTCGTGGGGGTCTCGACGAACAGCATCTTCGTGCTCGGGCGGATCGCCCGCTCGACGAGATCCGGGTTCGACGTGTCGACGTAGGTGAATTCGAGCTTGTAGCGGGTCAGCACCTTGTCGAACAGACGGAACGTGCCGCCGTAGGTGTTGTCGGTGACGACGACGTGGTCGCCGGCTTCCAGCAGGGTGGTGATGGCGTCGATCGCCGCCATGCCGGAGGCGAACGCGAATGCCGCGGCGCCCCCTTCGATCGCCGCGAGGTTGGCCTCGAGCGCGGCGCGGGTCGGATTCTGCGTGCGCGCGTACTCGAACCCCTTGTGGCGGCCGAGCTCCTCCTGGACGTACGTGGAGGTCTGGAAGATCGGCGTGATGATGGCGCCGGTGCCGGGGTCGGGCGTCTGTCCAGCGTGGATGCAGATGGTCGGGAAGCGCGCGCCCGGCGGGAGTTTCATGCTCTAATAATCGCACATGGCGCGACGCCCCAGTCCGCGGCCCGCCGCCGCGCCGCAGCCAAGTCCGCGCGACCTTCTGTTCGCAACATGGTTCGGCCGCCTGTTCCTCGGCGCCGCCGTCTTGAAGTTCCTCGTCGCGACGGGGCGCGTGCTCACCGGCGCGGATCCCGATCGTCTGCCGGCCGTGGTGCGGGCGCTCAGCGGCGCCGCGACGCTGGGGCTGGCGATCGCGCTCGGCATGTTCGCCTGGCGCCTGTTCGTGCTGATCAAGCGCCGCCTGCTGTGGCGCGTGCGCCGGAAGCTGATCCTCTCCTACATCTTCATCGGCGTCATCCCGTCGCTGCTGATCCTCGTCTTCTTCCTGTTCGCCGGCAGCCTCGTGTTCATGAACGTCAGCGCGTACCTGTTCAAGGACGGCTACGACCAGATCGTCGAGAACGCGCGGCTGAGCGCGCAGGCGGCGGCGACGGAAATCACCCGCAACCCGGCGTCGGCGGTCGAGACCATCGAGCGCGTGCATCGCATCCGCGCCGGCATGTATCCGGCGATCTCGGTCGCCTTCGTGGGCACCGACGGCTCGGTGAAGACCGTCGGGCCGTGGCGGCGCGCGCCGGTGCCGCGATCGATCCCGGCGTGGCTGACCGGCGACGGCTTCGCGGGATCGATCAGCGCGCCGGCCAAGGACGCCGACGGCGAAGAGGAGCTGATCGTCCGGGCGCTGATCAAGGTCGCCGGCGGGACCGGCGGCGCGGTGGTGGTCGACGTGCCGGTGGACGATCAAGTCACCCACCGGCTGCACCAGGCGTCCGGCGTGCGGCTCGAGAACGTCTACGACACCCGCGTGCGCGACGCCAATACGCCGGTCAACAGCACGCCGGGCCAGACCAACCGCGCCGTGCTCTTCGAGCGCAGCCTGGCGCAGATCGACGTGCACGAATGGGATTCCGGCACCGTGCGGAGCGACACGGCGGTGCTGACCTACCGGCTCGGCGAGCTGTACCGGCACCTGTCGAGCGCGCAGTCGCTGCTCGTGCAGGGGAACATGAAGCTCTCCGACGCGCTGCTCTTCGTGCTGTTCCTGATCGGGGTGATGTTCCTGATCATCGAGGCGGTCGCGCTGGTGATGGGGCTGGCGCTGGCGCGATCGATCACCAGCTCGGTGCACGAGCTGTTCATGGGGACCGAGCGCGTCCGCCAGGGGGACTTCACCCACCGCATCAACATCGAGTCGCGCGATCAGCTCGGCGAGCTGGCCGATTCGTTCAACCAGATGACCGGCAGCATCGAGAACCTGCTGCAGACGGCGGCGGAGAAGAAGCGGCTCGAGGAAGAGCTGCGCATCGCGCGGCAGATCCAGATGTCGCTGCTGCCCCGCGGACCGCTCGACTTCCCGGGCGTCGCCGTCACCGCGCTCTGCGTCCCGGCGAGGGAAGTCGGCGGCGACTACTACGATTTCTTCCGGGTCGGCGAGCGCCGGCTGGGCGTGCTGATCGCGGACGTCTCGGGCAAGGGAACGTCGGCGGCGCTCTACATGGCGGAGCTGAAGGGGCTGATGCTCTCGCTCAGCCAGATCTACCAGTCGCCGCGCCAGCTGCTGATCGAAGTGAACCGGATCATCTCGGCCAACCTCGACACGCGCAGCTTCATCACCATGACCTACGCGGTCATCGATCTCGACGCGGGGGTGATGACCTACGCGCGGGCCGGCCACACGCCGCTGATGTACATGCCGGCCGACGAGGACGCCCAGGCGCAGGTGCTGGTGCCCAACGGCCTGGTCGTGGGGCTGCGCATCCCCGGCGCCGACGAGAAGTTCCAGGACCTGCTCGAGGAGGATCGCATCACGCTGCGCAAGGGGGACATGCTGGTGTTCTACACCGACGGCATCACCGAAGCGATGAACCCGCAGAGCGATCTGTTCGGCGACGCGCGCCTCAGCCGCCTGGTCAGCGAGCACGGCCACCTCGACACCGCGGACCTGCGCGAGCGGATCCTGCGCGAGATCGAGTCCTTCGTCGGCGCCGCCGACCAGCACGACGACATGACGATGATCCTGATCAAGATCGAGGATGCGTTCGTCAGCACGGCCAGGCTGGCGGTGTGAGCGCGGCATGAACAACGATCTGGTGGTCATCTTCCGGACCCCGTCGGAAATCGAAGCCAACGTGATCCGCGGGCTGCTGGAGACGCACGACATCCCGTCGGCGCTGCTCAGCGACAACTCGCGCACCGTGTTCCCGCTGGCGCTGAACGACCAGGCGTGGGAGCGCCGCGTCGCCGTCAGCCCGTCCGACGCGGCGGCGGCGCTCAGGATCATCGAGAGTCACCGCGACGACGTGGCCGGCGGGCGGGTGGTGCCGTTCGGCTCCGAACTGGAGCCGCTCGAGCGGAAGCTGGGCTACCGCTTCAAGGATCGCGGCCTGCTCGAGCACGCGCTGACGCACCGGTCCCGCGTCCACGAGGACGCGAGCGGCGGCGTGTTCGACAACGAATCGATGGAGTTCCTCGGCGATTCGATTCTCGGCTTCGTCATCGCGGCCATGCTGTTCCGCGAGTTCCCGCACCACAACGAGGGGCAGAAGTCGAAGCTGAAGGCGTCCCTGGTCTCGGCGGCCTCGCTCGCGCGTCTCGCGGCGAAGCTCGACCTCGGCGAGTTCCTGATTCTCGGGCGCGGTGAAGAGAAGACGGGCGGCCGCCGCAAGGGGGCGCTGATTGCCGATTGCTACGAGGCGTTGATCGCCGCCATCTACCTGGACGGCGGCATCGAACCGGCGCAGCGGTTCATCGAGTCGCAGTTCAGCGAACTGGTCCAGGAAGCGAAGCGCACCGGCGCGGCGGCGGCATTCACCGACGACTGGAAGTCGGCGCTGCAGGAATTCCTGCAGTCACAAGGCCGCGGCCTGCCCGCCTACCGCCTGACCGGCGAGCTGGGCCCCGATCACCGCAAGAGCTTCGTCGTCGAAGTGGTCGTGGAAGGGCAGCCGCTGGCGCAGGCGGAAGGGCGCAGTAAGAAGGAAGCGGCGCAATCCGCCGCGCGCGCGGCGCTGGAGAAACTCACGGCCTGAGCGATCGCCCGATCGCCCGATCACCCGATCGCCCGATCGCCCGATCTAGTCGATCTCGATGATTCCCCAGTTCTTCTCCGGCACCGCCTGTCCGGCGGCGAGGGCGAGAGCGGGCTCGGACTGCGGCAGGCGCGACTGCACGTAGTCGAGCAGCTCGCGCGCCACCTCCTCCTCGGTCGGCGGCACGGGGCGGCAATGCAGCCGGACCCAGAGACGCAGCATCGGATCGGCGAAGCTGTAGCGCTTCTGCTTCGAGACGATCAGATCGACGTCCTCCAGCCACGACAGATAGTCCTTGGTCGAGCCGGGCGTGCGGCGGAGCCGCTGCGCGATCTCCGTCAGGGTGAGCGGCTCCTGCCCGGCCAGCACCTCGAGGATCGCTTTGAGCGCGCCGTAGCCGCGGGCGCGGTGCAGCCGCAGCTCGTAGCAGAACCGGCAGCTCTGCGCGAGCTGGCCGCCGGGCGAGAGCAGCGATGCCAGCGCGCTGATCGGATCGGCGGCGCCGCGCGGGCCCATGCCGGTCGCCGCCTCGGCGATGGCGCGGGCGTAGACGGGGCGGCCGTCCGAGAGCGCCTGAACCAGACGCGCCAGCTCGTCGCGCTGGCGATCGACCTCGTCCTCGGTGCCCGCCACGCCGCGCACGTGATCGTCGTGGTGCACGCCGGGCAGCGTCGCGCGGACCTCTTCGGTGCTCAGCGGCGCGACGTGGATGATCTCGAACTGCGCCGGCGCGTCGCGCAGCAGCCGCTGGGCGCGCGCCGCGTACCGGCTGGTCAGCACGAAGCGGTTGCCGCTCGCCGCGAGCACGCCGATCATGTCGCGCAGCACCGTGCGCAGGCCGGGGAAGCTCTCGAACGTCCGCAGCTCGAGGAACTCGTCGAGCAGGAACGTGGCCGGGCTGAGTCCCGGCGCGCGGGCGCTGTCGAGGAACGCCAGCGCCGCGTCGAACGCTTCGCGCGCGCCCGGCTGCGTCGCCTGCTGGGCGTGCGGGTGCGTCGGGAACGGCGACGACTCACGCAGCGCGCCGAGGAACCGCTCGGGCGTGGTCGCGATCCGCTCGACGTCGACGTACTGCGCCTGCGTGCGGCCGATCAGGTCGCGGAGGCGGAGGAGCAGTGAAGTGCGGCCGCTGCCGCAGCCGCCGAGGATCACGGGAATGCGCGGACCGCTGCCGCTCGCCCCATCGAGCGCGCCGAGCACGCGACGCTCGAGCGTCGGACGCTCCGGAATCATCATCGGTTTGTCCCCAGCATGGGCATGTCGATGCCGTTTTCGAGGGCGGTGGCGACGGCGTCCGGATACCCCGCGTCGGCGTGGCGCACCACGCCGCTGCCCGGATCGCCCGTCAGCACGCGCTGCAGTTTTTCGTCAGCCTCGCGGGTGCCGTCGGCGACGACGACCATCCCGGCGTGCAATGAATAGCCGATGCCGACGCCGCCGCCGTGGTGCACGGACACCCAGGTCGCGCCGGACGCGGTGTTGAGCAGCGCGTTCAGGACCGGCCAGTCGGCGATCGCGTCGGAACCGTCGCGCATCCCTTCGGTTTCGCGGTTCGGCGAGGCGACCGAGCCGGTATCGAGATGATCCCGGCCGATCACGATCGGCGCCGAGACGACGCCGCGGCGGACGAGATCGTTCAATGCCAGGCCGAAGCGCGCCCGCTCGCCGTAGCCGAGCCAGAAGATCCGCGCCGGCAGCCCCTGGAACGCCACCCGTTCGGCGGCGAGCCGGATCCAGCGGCAGAGCGGCTCGTTGTCGGCGAACATCTCGAGCGCGAGGCGATCGGTGGCGGCGATGTCTGCGGGATCACCCGACAGCGCGGCCCAGCGGAACGGGCCCTTGCCGCGGCAGAAGAGCGGCCGGATGTATTCCGGCACGAAGCCGGGGATGCGGAACGCATCGGTCACGCCGGCCTTCTCGGCCTGGGCGCGGATGTTGTTGCCGTAATCGAAGGCGACGGCGCCGCGCGCCTGCAGCGCCAGCATCGCGCGGACGTGCCGGCCCATCGCCGCCGTCGATCGGCGCACGTACTCGTCCGGATCGCTGCGCCGCAGGGCGACCGCATCGGCGAGCGGCAGGCCGTCGGGCACGTAGCCGTTCAGCGCGTCGTGCGCGGAGGTCTGATCGGTGACGACGTCGACGGCCACGCCGCGGCGGACGATGTCCGGCAGCGCGTCCGCGGCGTTGCCTTCGACCGCGATCGACCGCGGCTGCCGCGCGGCGCGGCATTCCTCGACCCGCGCCAGCGCCGCCTCGAGCGACCGCGCCCGCTCGTCGACGTAGCGGGTGGCGAGCCGGCGCTGAATCCGTTCGGGGTCCACCTCGATCACCAGCGCGATCCCGCCGTTCATCGTCACCGCCAGGGGCTGCGCGCCGCCCATGCCGCCGAGGCCGGCGGTGACGACGACGCGGCCCGAGAGCGAGCCGCCGAAATGCCGCCGGCCCAGTTCCGCGAGCGTCTCGTATGTACCCTGGAGAATGCCCTGTGTACCTATATAGATCCAGCTGCCCGCCGTCATCTGCCCGTACATCGTCAGGCCGCGGTCCTCGAGATCGCGGAAGACGTCCCAGGTGGCCCACGCGGGCACCAGCAGGGCGTTGGCGATGAGGACGCGGGGGGCCCAGGGATGGGTGCGGAACACCGCCACCGGCTTGCCGGACTGAATCAGGAGGGTCTCGTCGTGCTCGAGGCGGCGCAGCGTCGCGACGATCGCGTCGAACGCGTCCCACGATCGCGCGGCGCGCCCCGAGCCGCCGTAGACGATGAGGTCGTCCGGCCGCTCGGCGACGGCGGGATCGAGATTGTTCATCAGCATGCGGAGCGCGGCTTCCTGCGGCCAGCCCTTGCAGCTGATGGTCGCACCGCGAGGCGCGCTGACGTGGCGGCTGAGCGTGTTCATCGATGGCACACGCGATGTCGCAGTCATCACGTGCGGAAGGTTAGCAATCTAGAAACGTACGCGCGCGTTGTCAAATTGATTTTTGAAAAAAACTTCACTTGACTTCCACCGCGCACGCGCGTTCCACCGCGCCGCGCGCGATCGACGCCGCGATCGTCTCGATGTCGGGCGATGGCGGCCGGTCGGCGTCGAGCGTCGGCACGGAGGATCGCACGTGCGCGTGCACCGGCGCGAGCGCCGGCGAGGTGGCGAGCGGCGCCAGCAGATCAATGGCCTGGCAGGCGAGCAGGATCTCGATCGCCGTCACGCGGGTCGCGAGCTGCAGCGCGCGCTCGGCCTTCAGCGCCGCCGCCATGCTCATGCTGACGTGGTCCTCGCGATTCGCCGAGGTCGGGATCGTGTCGGCGCTGGCCGGATGGGCGAGCGTCTTCAGCTCGGAGGTCAGCGCCGCGGCCGTGACCTGCGCCATCATGTAGCCCGAGTGGAGCCCGCTGTCGCGGGTGAGGAACGGCGCCAGGCCGCTCAGCACCGGATTCACCAGCCGATCGGCGCGCCGCTCGGAGATGGTGGCGAGCTGGAGCAGGCCGAGCACCAGCACGTCGGCGGCGACGGCGATCGGCGCGCCGTGGAAGTTGCCGCCCGACACGATGTCGCCGCTGCCGGCGAAGACCATCGGGTTGTCGGTCGCGGCGTTGATCTCGATGGCCAGCGCCTGCCGCGCGTGGGCGAAGGCGTCGCGGGCGGCGCCGTGCACCTGCGGCGCGCAGCGCATCGAGTAGGCATCCTGCACCCGGCCGCAGTTCTCGTGCGACTTGTTGATCGCGCTGTGCCGCAGCAGCGCGAGCATGTTGGCGGCGGCGGCGCGCTGGCCCGGATGCGGCCGCGGATCGTGGAGCCGCGCCTCGAACGGGTGGTAGGAGCCGCGCAGGCCGTCGATCGACAGCGCGGCGGCGATGTCGGCGGCGCGCGCCAGCCGCTCCGCGCCGAGCAGCGCGAGCCCGGCAATCGCCGCCGACGCCTGGGTCCCGTTGATCAGCGCCAGGCCCTCTTTGGCGCCGAGCTCGACCGGCGTCAAACCGGCGCGCGCCAGCGCCGCGCGCCCGTCGATCACCTCGTCGCCGCCGCCGACCGTCGCGTGCCCCTCGCCGATCAGCACCAGCGACAGATGGGCCAGCGGCGCGAGGTCGCCGCTCGCGCCGACCGAGCCGCGGCTGGGGACCAGCGGATGCACGCGCGCGTTCAGCGCCGCGATCAGCAGCTCGAGGGTCTCGCGGCGCACGCCCGAATACCCTTTGGCCAGGACGTTGGCGCGAAGCGCCATCATCGCGCGCACCGCGCGCGCCGGCAGCAGCTCGCCGACCCCGGCGGCGTGGCTGCGCAGCAGGTTGCGCTGCAGTTCGCCCAGCGCGTGACGCGGGATCTTCACTTCGGCGAGCGATCCGAATCCGGTGTTGATGCCGTAGACCGCCGCGTCGCCGGTCGCATGGCGATCGACGACGGCGCGCGCCGCGTCGACCGCGGCCGCGGCGGCCGGCGCCAGCGCGACCGGCGCGTGGTCGTCGGCGATCGCGGCAAGCTGATCGAGCGTGAGGGATGCGCCGTCGAGTGTGATCATGCGGAGATCAACTAGAATACTTCGGACCGATGTCTACGAACATAGCGGTGCTGGGCGCGCAGTGGGGCGACGAGGGCAAGGGCAAGATCGTCGATCTGCTCACGCCGAACTTCTCCATCGTCGCGCGCTATCAGGGCGGGCACAACGCCGGGCACACCGTCTACGCGAACGGCCGCAAATTCGTGCTGCGGCTGCTGCCGTCCGGGATTCTGCACGAGGGGATCACCTGCGTCATCGGCAACGGCGTGGTGGTCGATCCGCAGGCGCTGTTTGCCGAGATCGACGAGCTGGCCGCCGCGGGGATCCCGATCGGCGATCGCCTGGTGATCAGCGACAAGGCCCACCTGATCCTGCCGTATCACCGCGAGCTGGACCTGCTGAGCGAGGCGCGCCGGGGAGAGCGCAAGATCGGCACGACGTCGCGCGGCATCGGGCCGGCCTACGAGGACAAGATCGCCAGGCGCGGCGTGCGGGTCGGCGATCTCGCCAACACCGACGCGCTGCGGAGCGCCGTGCAGCACAACGTGGACGCCCGCAATCGCATCATCGGCGACTCGGTGATGGACACCGGACAGGTGCTCGAAGGGTTGCGCGCGGCGTGGGCGAGGATGTCCCCCTGGGTGGCCGACGTGTCGCTGTTCCTCGCCCGCGCGCGGCAGGCCGGGCGCGCGATCATGTTCGAGGGGGCGCAGGGGACGCTGCTCGACATCGATCATGGCACGTATCCCTACGTCACGTCCTCGAACGCGACCGTCGGCGGCGTGTGCACCGGGCTCGGGCTGCCGCCGAAGGCGATCGACGGCGTGCTCGGCGTCGCCAAGGCCTACACCACGCGCGTCGGCGAAGGGCCGCTGCCGACGGAGCTGTTCGGCGAGGTCGGCAACCGGCTGCGGGAGACCGGCCAGGAGTTCGGCGCCGTGACCGGACGTCCGCGCCGGTGCGGCTGGTACGACGCGGTGGCGGTGCGCTATGCGGTGCGCGTGAACGGCATCGACGCGCTCGCGCTGACGAAGCTGGACGTGCTCGACGGGATGGAGACGCTGCAGATCTGCACCGCGTATCGCTGCAACGGCGCGACGCTGACCGAGTTCCCGTCCGAGATCGCGCAGCTGGCGGCGTGCGAGCCGGTCTACGAAACCATCGCCGGCTGGCGCGAGCCGACCAGGGCGGCGCGCCGCTTCTCGGATCTGCCGGCGGGCGCGCGCAGCTACGTTGCGCGGCTCGAGGAACTGACCGGCGTGCCCGCGGCGGTGATCTCCACGGGCTCGGCGCGCGAGGACACGATCATCCGCAGCGAATCGATCGCGGCGGGGTGGTTCGCGGCCGCCGGCGCGCGCCGGTAATCCTGAGCAGGCGAGCGGTGTCGCTAGGCGCGGTTGCGGCTGATCACCGAATCGACGGCCGCGGCGTCGGCGTCGGTGAACTCGACCCCGGCGCGGTACTGCGGCGCCTTGCTGGACTTCGGCAGCTCGAACTTCGCCCACGCCACGGCGCCGCGGAAGCGGAGCAGGAAGTCTTCGTTCGGCAGCGTGATTCGCACCTTCTGGTTCGGGCGCAGCACGGTCGGCGAGATCACCTGCGCGCCGACCACCGACAGATCCACCACCGCCGCCGGGTTGCCATCGAGCTGCACTTCGACCCCGTCGCGGACGCGGAAGCGCGGCGCGCGGCGCGTGCCGTGCCAGTCGAGCGCTCGCGGCGGTTCTTCGGTGGCGACGGCGCCGCCGGCCTGCGGCGCGACGCCGCCCGACGCCGCGGCGGGCGCCGGCGTCTTCGTCGCCGTCGGCTTGACGACCTGCCGGGTGTAGTCGCCGGTATGCGACATCACGCGCACCTCGGTGTGCGCGAGCTGCGGATCGCTCTTGATCCGGTTCACCAGCGCGGCGCCGCGAGGCGTCGCGGCGAACAGCCGCTCGAGCACGACCAGGGCCGGCTGCTGCTCCATGATCGTCTGCAGCGCCTGAATCGGTTCGGTGTCGGGGAACGTCAGGATCTCTCCGTCGACCTTGATCCGGTCGCGGAGGGCGGGCATGAGATTTTCTGCTGCGATGAGGAGGGCCGCCGCCGACATGTCCGGTCAGTCTAACATGAGCCCGAAACACGACGCGGACGTCATCGTCGCCGGTGCCGGGCCCGCCGGCGCGACCGCCGCGCGGTCGCTGGCGCGCGCCGGCATGCGGGTGCTGCTCGTCGAACGCCATCCGCTGCCGCGGCAGAAGCCGTGCGGCGGCGGCATCAGCACGCGCGTGCTCTCGCGATTCCCGTGGCTGCCCGAGGCGCTGCCGCGGATCCCCACCCATCCGGTGTCGAGCCTGTACCTCGAGGGGCCGTCCGGCGGCGTGTTCCGGATGCAGTCGAACGGTCCGGCGGTGATCCTGATTCGCCGCGTCGAGTTCGACTATCTCCTCGTCGCGCTGGCGCGCGAGGCGGGGGCCGAGATCCTGCCGTCCACCGCGATCGCCCAGGCGCGGCAGGACGCCGGGGGCGTCACGCTGCGCACCCGCGACGGACGCGAGCTGCGCGCCCCCATCGTGATCGCCGCCGACGGCGTCAACAGCGTCATCGCGCGGCGGCTCGGGCTCAATCCGGGCTGGCCCGCCGGACGGCTCGCGCTCGACATGATGGAGGAGACGCCGGTGAGCGCGCTGCGCGCCGCCGAGCCCGACACGCTGTCGGTGTTCTACGGCTACGGCGGGGCGCACGGCTACGCCTACATCTTCCCGAAGCGCGAGCACGTCAACGTCGGGATCGGCTACGTTCTGCCGTACTTCAAGTCGCGGATCGATCTGACGCCGTACGATTTGCAGCAGACCTTCGTGGGCGATCTCCGCGCCCGCGGCCTGATGGCCGGCGAGTCGCAGCGCCGCAACTTCACACCGTTCCTGATCCCGATCGGCGGTCCGCTGCGGCGGACGGCGGCCGGCCGCGTGCTGCTTGCCGGCGACGCCGGCGGCTTCGTCAACGGCTTCTCGGCGGAAGGGATCTACTACGCGATGGTCACCGGCGATCTCGCCGCCGACGCGGTGCTCGCGGCGCGCCGCGGCGGGGTGGTCGAGCCGGCGGCCGCGCGGCGCCGCTACGTGCGCGCCTGGAAGCGCGAGATCGGCGCCGAGCTGCGCGACTCGGTCCTGGTGCAGAAGTATCTGTTCCACAGCGCCGCGCGCATGGACCGCGTGGTCCGCGGCGCGCAGTCGCGCCCCGAGTTCTCGCGCATCCTGGTCGACTACGCCAGCGGCCGCCTCTCGTATCGTGCCGCGCGGCGGCAGCTGCTCTGGCGATTCCCGCGGCTGCTCCCGCGGCTGGCGTGGATCGCCGTCCGGGGAGGCTCGGAAGTTCCTGCGTCCGCGACGGCCGGTGAGTAGGCCGGCGGCGCGGGCGGTTCTGTTCGACCTCGACGACACGCTGTTCGATCACCGGCGGTCGGCGCGCGCGGCGCTGCAGGCCGTCCACGGCGCGCATGCGCCGGATCTCGACTTCGCCGAGTTCGAGCGCCATCACGCGGCCTATCTCGAAGAGATGCACGTCGAAGTGCTGGCCGGACGGATCGGCCTCGACGACGCGCGGCGGGAGCGATTCCGCCGCGTGTTCCTCGCGCTCGGCGTGGCGCTCGACGCGGCGGCGGTGGACGCGGTGGCCGCGGCATACCGGACGGGCTACACGACGTCGCGCCGCGCGCTCGACGGTGCCGCTCCGCTGCTCGCGGCGCTGCGGCCGCACGCGCGGATCGCGATCGTCACCAACAACCTGCTGGACGAGCAGCAGGACAAGCTCGAATACTGCGGGCTGGCGCCGCTGGTCGACGTGCTGGTCGCGTCCGAGGACGTCGGCGTCGCGAAGCCGGACCCGCGGATCTTCGCGATCGCGCTCGACCGCGCCGGCGTCGCCGCGGCGGCCGCGGTCATGGTCGGCGACGCCTGGGTGAACGACATCGTCGGGGCGACGCGCGCGGGAGTCCGCGCGATATGGTTCAATCCGCATCGCGCGCCGAAGCCGGCGGAGCCCGCGGACGTGCCGGAGATTCACGCGCTCGGGCCGGCGGCGGCGATCGTGCCGCTGCTGCTCGGCGGCGCGTGACATCAGCCGGACAGGAGAGAAGGTGCGGATCGGAGTCGATCTCGGCGGCACGAAGATCGAGGCGGTGGCGCTCGCGGACGACGGCACGGAGCGGTTCCGCCGGCGCGTCGATACCCCTCGCGGCGATTACCAGCGGACGATTGCGGCGATCGCCGCCCTCGTCGCCGAGGTGGAGCGGGCGACCGGCGCGCACGGCACGGTCGGCGTCGGGATGCCGGGCAGCATCTCGCCGGCCACCGGCCTGGTGAAGAACGCGAATTCGACGTGGCTGATCGGCCGGCGGCTGCACACGGATCTCGAGCGCGCGCTCGGCCGCCCGGTGCGCGTGGCCAACGATGCGAACTGCTTCGCGCTGTCGGAGGCGGCGGATGGCGGCGGCGCCGGCGCGCGCGTCGTGTTCGGCGTGATCCTCGGCACCGGCACGGGCGGCGGGATCGTCGTCGACGGCCGGGTGCTGGTCGGGCCGAATGCCGTCGCGGGGGAGTGGGGCCACAACGCGCTGCCGTGGCCGGACGAGACGGAGTGGCCCGGACCGCCGTGCTATTGCGGCCGCCGCGGCTGCATCGAGACGTTCCTGTCGGGCGCCGGTCTGCAGCGGGCGTACCGCGGCGGCGGCGGGCTCACGGCGCGCGAGATCGCGGAAGCGGCGGACGGCGGGTATGCCGAGGCGATCGAGGCGGTCGAGACGTACTCGCGGCGGCTGGCCAAGGCGCTGGCCACCGTGATCAACCTGCTCGATCCGGACGCCATCGTGCTCGGCGGCGGCCTGTCGAACATCGCCTCGCTGTACCGCCGCGTGCCCGAGATCTGGACCGAGTGGGTGTTCTCGGATCGCGTCGACACGCGCCTGGCGCGCGCCAGACACGGGGACTCGAGCGGCGTTCGCGGCGCGGCCTGGTTGTGGGGATAGCCGCCGGCCGCTCACCGCTCACCGCGGTTCTGCTGCCGCCGAGCTCGATTGACGATGGAAGCGGCTGCTACACTTCGATGGATGTCGCGACTCGTGCCGCTCACGGACCTGCCCGCTCTCGACGCCGCCATTCTCGAATCGAACGAGCGGCCGGTCCTGCTGTTCAAGCACAGCCGCTACTGCGGTGTGAGCGCGGAAGCGCTCGATGAACTTCAGTCGCACATCGACAACGCACCTTCCGACATCGCGTATCGCATGATCACCGTGCAGACGCACAGGCCGCTGTCCGACGCCGTCGCGCAGCGGCTCGGGCTGCGCCACGAAACTCCGCAAGCCATCCTGCTGCGCGACGGCAAGATTGTGTGGAACGCCTCGCACTTCCGTATCACGGCGAACCAGCTGAATCAGGTGCTCAACCCGAAATAGGTCGGCAGCGAGCGGATCGCGGGCAGCGGCTGGCGCCGAGCGGCGGCGCGCTACGTCGGCGATTGGTGCGAGCGCGTGTGGAAGCCGGCGGCTTCGAGGTGCCTGCGGACGTCGGCGACGATGGCCGTGGCGTCCGCGGGAAGCGGCGCCGGCGGGTGCTGCACCATCCGATCGACGTTGTAGATCCGGAAGCGGATCCCTTCGAGGTGAAAGGCGGCGATCGCGCGATCGAGCGCTTCGGCCTCCTCGATCAATCGGGCGAACTGTTCGCGCGTCGGCGTGGCGCGCACCATGGTGAGCAGGTCGTTGAGGCGGCGCTGCGCCGCCTGGCGATCGTCGGTGGACATGACGCCATAATTGTAAATGGCGCGCCTCAACCTCGACAATCCCGAACGGCCGCTGGCGTGCGTCGATCTGAACGGCGTGCTCGACGCCTACACCGGGTGGCGCCATCCGGACCATTGGGACCCGCCGCGTCCGGGCGCCCGGCAGTTTCTCGAGGATCTCCGCGCCCACGGCTTCGATGTCGTCGTCTTTACGACGCGCCATCCGCCGGGCGTGCGCCGGTGGCTGCGCGAGTACGGCCTGCTGGATCTCGTGGGGTGCGATCACCCGGCGCAAGCCGCCGGCTCACGTCTTCATCGACGACCACGCCATCTGCTTCAACCGCGACTTCGCGGAGGCGGTGAAACAGGCGGCCACCGACCTGCGCTCCGGATTCCTCGACCTGCCGTTCGTTCCCGGCGTGCCGCTGTCGCGCTGCGAGTCGGTGGTGGACTGTTCGCGAAGCGTGCGTCGGCCTGCAGCGTGCGATCGAACGGGTGTCCGCGAGGCCGCACGGTGCTGGTCGATACGGCACAGCCCGATCGCCGGAGCGCGGCGGCGACGACGGCCGACAGGGACGTGCCGATGCTCCGGATGCCGACGACATGGACCCGCCGCACCCCTGTGTCGCCGGCGAAACGCCGCGCCGCGGCGGCGTAGGTGTCGGGGAACAGCGCGTAATAGGCGTAGCCCTCGGATACGCGCAGCTCGATCGGGATGGGCAGCCGCACCGCTTCGAACTGCGTCAGGCGGCGGCCCAGCGATCCGCCGCTCTGCCGCGAGTCGCCCGTCTCGACGAGAGCGAGCCACGCGGCTGCGGCATCTTCGGTGATCGCGCGCAGCGCCGAAGACGTCTGGTGTACGGCGTCACGCTCCGGTGCGAGCGCGTCGGCGATGCCGGCTTCGAACTCGCCGATCCGGATCAGAAAGGCGGACCGATCCAAAAAGCGCGCCGCCTGATAGAGTTGAAGGTCTATGGAACGAGGCCGCGGCCGCATCGAGCCGCCCGATCTCAGCGAAAAGGGCGGCCTCAAGGACGGCGTTCCCCAGCGGTCCGACGATCGTCTCTTCATGCAGCTGCTCGCGTTCGGTGAATGCGAGGACGCGCGCGCCGTGGCGCGGCAGCTCGAGGCGGCCGGGATCGAAGCGGTCGTCTACGAGGACCTGAACGATCCGCGCGGCATCGCCGTGCTCGCGCTCGAGCGCGATCCTGACGCGTTCATCGACCGGCTGCGCCCCGAGCTGAAACGCGGCGCGTGCGGCGGCATGGCGCTGAAGCCCGAATACACGATGTTCGGCCGCACCTATTCGCTCGGCTACGAGCCCGACCTGCACGAGACGCTCGTCGAGCGGCCGCGCCGGACCGTGCTCAATCCGGCATGGTCGTGGGCGATCTGGTATCCGCTCCGCCGCAGCGGCCGCTTCGCGCAGCTGCCGGAGCAGGAGCAGCGCACGATTCTCGCCGAGCACGGCTCGATCGGCATGGCATTCGGCGCCGCCGACTACGCCCACGATATCCGCCTCGCCTGCCACGGTCTTGATCGTGACGACAACGATTTCGTGATCGGCCTGATCGGCAAGGAGCTGTTTCCGCTTTCCGCCGTCGTGCAGTCGATGCGCAAGACGCAGCAGACCGCGCTTTATCTCGACCGGCTCGGCCCCTTCTTCGTCGGCCGCGCCGTCTGGAGGACCTCGCGATGATTCCGGTACGCCCGTTCGGCCGTCACGCCGATCAGTCGGTCTCCATTCTCGGACTCGGCGGCTATCATCTCGGATCGATCGGCTCGGCCCGCGAGGCGGCGCGCGTCATCCACGCCGCGATCGACGCCGGCATCACCTTCCTCGACAACGCCTGGGAGTATCACGAGCACGAGAGCGAAGAGCGCATGGGGCGCGCCCTCGCCGGCCGGCGCGACCAGGTCTTCCTCATGACCAAGGTCTGCACGCACGGGCGCGACGCCAAGGTCGCGATGCGGCAGCTCGAGGAGTCGCTCCGCCGGCTGAAGACCGATCGGCTCGACCTCTGGCAGATCCACGAGTGCGCGTACTACAACGACCCCGATCTCCACTTCGCCCCCGGCGGCGTGGTCGAGGCGCTCGATCGCGCCAGGGAGCAGGGGAAGGTGCGGTTCGTCGGCTTCACCGGCCACAAGGATCCCGACATTCACCTGCGCATGCTCTCGTTCGGCTATCCCTTCGACGCCTGCCAGCTGCCGCTGAACGTGTTCGACGGCTCGTTTCGCAGCTTCGAGCAGCGCGTGCTGCCGGAGCTGCAGCGGCAGGGGATCGCCGCCATCGGCATGAAGAGTCTCTGCGGGAGCGGCGACTTCGTGGCCAGGCGCGTCATCTCCGCCGGCGACGCGCTGCGCTACGCGATGAGCCTGCCGGTCGCGACCACGGTCAGCGGCATCGACTCGATGAAGGTGCTGAAGCAGAACGTCAGGATCGCGAACGGATTCACGCCGTTCACCGCCGCCGAGATGGAGCAGTTGCGGCACCGCGTCACGGCGAAAGCCGCCGACGGCCGGTTCGAACGCTACAAGACCACCGCGGAACACGAAGGGGACGAGGGACGCGCCCAGCACGGGTTCCCGCTGCAGGAGGAGCTCGCCGGCTGAGGCCACGGAAGCCACGGATCACACGGAGGCCACGGCTTTCTTCGAGAAGCGCTGCTTCAGCGTGAAATACTCTGCCCACGGATCCTTCCGCTGCCGCGCGAGCCGCTGCGGCACGCTCACGGCGGTGAACGACGCCGGGTCCAGCGACGGCGTCAGCTCGGTCCACGACACCGGCATCGACACTGGCGCCCCTTCGCGGGCGCGGGTCGAGAACGCGGCAACCGACGTGTTGGTCCGGTTGTTCCGCATGTAATCCACCAGGATCTGCCGCTCCCGTCCCCGCTTCGAGAACGTCGTCGTGAACAGGCCGGGATCGTGGCGCGTCAGCGCTTCGGCGACGGCGCGTGAGAGATCGAGGCACGCCGCCCAGTCGTGCACCGGCGCAAGCGGAACGACGACGTGGAGTCCGCGGCCGCCGGTGGTCTTCACGAAGCTCTCGAGATCCAGCGTCTGCAGCAGCTTTCGCACCGCCCTCGCGGACGAGACGACCGTCTTCCACTCGACCTCCGGCCCCGGGTCCAGATCCAGGACGATGCGATCCGGGTGCTCGATCTTCTGGTGCCGCGTGTTCCACGTGTGGATCTCGAGAATGTCCATCTGCACCAGCGACACGATCGCCTCGGGCGACTCGATGACCAGGTACTCGCCGATCTTCGTCTTCTCGCGGATCTTCACGCGCCTCAGCGCCGGCGGCGACCACACCTTGGAATGCTTCATGTAGAAGCACCCGTGCGCGATCCCCTCGCCGCAGCGGACCAGGGTCAGCGGCCGTCCATCCACGTGCGGCATCATCGCCTCTGCGATGCGGTCGTAGTACTGCGCCACCTCCAGCTTGGTGAGGCGCGGCCGCTCGTACATCACGCGATCGGGATGACTGATCCCGATGCCGCGCACGGATGGCCGCGGCCCTGCGGCGGCCGGCGGACGGCGCGCCCGGCGTCTACCGGGCGTCCGCGCCGGAGCGGGTGCCGCGTCGGCGACTTCGCGGACCACCGCTTCCGGCGGCTTGTCGCGCCGCAAACCCTGGAACGACGGGTGCCGGATCTTCCCGTCGCCGGTCCACTCGGTGAACTCGACCTCGCCGACCAGCGCCGGTTTCACCCAGTGGGCGTTGCGGCCGAGCCAGCCCGGCGGTGGCGGCGTGAATGGCGAGGAGGGAATCTCGAGACGGTTGAGCGTCGTCCGCAGCTCGCGCGCGCTCTTCACCGTGAACCCGGTGCCCACCTTGCCGGCGAACCGCAGACGACCCCCGTCGTACACGCCGACCAGGATCGCGCCGATCCCTTCCCGCGATCCTTCCGGATCGGTGAAACCGCCGATGACGAACTCCTGGCGGCTGACGCACTTGGTCTTCAGCCACCCGACGCGCTTGCCGCTCTGGTACGGGGCGTTTCGCGGCTTCGAGACGATCCCCTCGAGGCGCAGCCGGCAGGCCTCGCGGTGAGCCTCCGGACCGTCCGCGTCGAGATGCTCGGAGAACTTGATGCGCTCGCCGCGAACGATCTTCTTCAACGCCGCCTTGCGGGCTTCCAGCGGCTCCGCGGCGAGCGACCGGCCGTCGAGATAGATCAGATCGAAGACGAAGTAGACCAGCCGCGACCGATCGGCGGCGGCGAGATTCTGCAGCCCCTGGAAGCTGGTGCGCCCGTCGGGCAGGACGACGCAGACCTCGCCGTCGAGGAGGGCGGATTTTACACGGAGCGACTGTGCCGCGCGCACGATCTCCGGGAACGCTTCCGTCCAGTCCTTCCCGTTGCGACTGAGAAGCGTCACCGATCGGCCGTCGATCCGGCACCCGATGCGGTAGCCGTCGTACTTCAGCTCGTGCAGCCACTCCGCACCCGAGGGTGCTTCCTTGACGAGTTGCGCCAGTTGCGGGTCGTATTGTGGAATGCCGGCCATCGCTGTTATCAAGTGTCGAGCCACGGCCGGCCTGAGCCGAACTTGGCCTCAGTGTTGCTGAGATTTGCCTTGGAGGCCCCTTGCCAAGCGTCCGTGGACGGCGTCCGAGACGCCTGTCGCCCGAAGAACGGAAGTCGCTGACACATGGCGACTTCTGGATACCTGAAGAGGAACGCGAAGTCTACCGCCGGGCACTCCAGGCCCTCAACGCTGCGGGCGTGCCGTATGTGGTGGCCGGGGCCTACGCGATCTACGAGCACACCGGCATCTACCGCCAGACCAAGGATCTCGACCTGTTCGTCGAGCCGACGCAGGTGGTGGCGGCGGCGCGGGCGCTGCACGAGGCCGGGTTCGTGATGCGGCTCGAGGAGCTGCACTGGCTGGCGAAAGGGTTCATCGGCGACAAGTTCGTGGACCTTATATATGGCATGGGCAACGGCGTCGCCTTCATCGACGGTCGATGGGTGGAGCACAGCAAGGCCGGCGTGCTGGCGGCGCAGCCGGTGCGGATCGCGCCGGCCGAAGAGCTCATCTGGCACCGCCTGTTCATCAACGAGCGGCACCGGCACGACATGTCGGACGTCGTCCACCTGATTCTCTGCAGCGGCGACGTGCTGGACTGGGAGCGGCTCGTGTCGCGCGTCGGGGACGCCTGGCCGCTGCTGCTCGCGCAGCTTCAGACCTTCAGCTACGTGTATCCGGGGTATCGGAGCAACGTGCCGGCGTGGGTCATGGAACAGTTGATCGAGCGCGCGCGGGCCGACATGGCGCGCAACGAGGAGGACGCGGACATCACGCGCGGTCCCCTCATCTCGCGATTCAGCTTCGCGATCGACGTCCGCGAGTGGGGGTTCGGCGACCCGCGGGGAGAGATGGTGCGGCAGGCCCGCAATCACCCGGACGTCCGCGGCATCGCCGATTCCGACGTCTGGGACGAGCGCAGCGACGAGCGCGAAGGTCCCCGCGAGGCCCCGCTGGCGCCGAGCCTCTGATTCCGCTGCCAACCAATCCGCCGCCCCTCCCGTCTTAGAGCATCAGACAGTGGGGGGATGAGCGGCATGCCTGTGCTGGAACCGATCCTGCGCGACCTGCGCTACGCAGTGCGCATGCTGCGCAAGACCCCGTCGTTCACGCTGATCGCACTGATCACGCTCGCCGTCGGGATCGGCGTCAACACCGCGGTGTTCACCGTCGTGAACACGCTCCTGCTGAAGCCGCTTCCGTATCCCGATCCCGCCCGTCTCGCCAGCGTGTCCATCGTGCTGCGCTCGAGCCGCGGGTCGAACGAGAACACCGCCGTCGACGGCAATACGTTCCTCGCGATCCACGACGCGGCGGCCACGGTGGCATCGGCCGTTTCGGCCGGCAGTTTCGGCGGCGGCGTCAACCTCGTGTCCGCGGAGGCCGCGGCGAACGTGAAGCAGGGACGGGTGAGCGCCGGCTACTTCGCGGTGCTGGGCGTGCGGCCGTTCATGGGACGAGAATTCGCGGCCGAGGAGGATCGCCTCGGCGGTCCGCCGGTCGCGATTCTCAGCCACGCGTTGTGGACGCGCGTGTTCAACGCCAGTCCGTCCATCCTCGGCCAGGCGATCCAGTTGAAAGGGGAGCCGTACACGGTCGTCGGCGTGATGCCGGAAGGATTCACGACCGGATCCCCGGTCGATCTCTGGACGCCGGTGAAGCCGGCGAGAACGGGGGAGGGTGGCGGCAGCAATTACGGCATGATCGTCCGGCTCCGGCCCGGCGTGACCTGGGAGCAGGCGACGGCGGAAGTCGACAGCCTGGGCGCCCCGGCCGCGCTCGAGCAATACCGGACGCGCAAGGAGATTCCGACGGCGCGCGCGAAGCTCGTGCCGCTCCAGGAGAGTGCGACGGAATCGATCCGCCAGCCGCTCGTGATGCTGTGGGCGGCGGTGGGCGTCGTGCTGCTGATCGCGTGCGTCAACATCGCCGGCCTGCTGCTCGCGCGCTCAGCCCTGAGGACGCGCGAGATCGCGACCCGTCTTGCGCTCGGCAGCAGCCGCGGGGTGGTCGTTCGGCAGCTGCTCGTCGAGAGCGCGGTGCTCGCCGTGGCCGGCGGCATACTCGGGCTTGGGGTCGGGCAGCTGGTGCTGACGGCACTCCTTCGCCTCAGCGCGGACGTGTTTCCTGTCGGCTATCCCATCGCGCTCGACGCGCGCGTGCTCGGCGCGACGCTGGTCCTCTCGGTGATCACCAGCGTTCTCTTCGGCCTCGTGCCGGCGCTGCACGCGACGCGCGTCGACGTGCAGGCCTCGCTCGCGGAGGCGGGAAGCCGTGCCGTCGCGGGCCGCAGCAGCCGATGGGCGCGCCGCGTGCTCGTCGGCGGAGAGATCGCGCTCAGCGTCATCCTCCTGGTCGGCGCCGGCCTCCTCGTGCGCTCGTTCATGCAGCTCCGCATGCTGGATCCCGGGTTCGATCCGGCGAACCTCACGACGGCGATGGTGTCGCTCCAGGACACGCGGTACGAAGACGCCGCCAAGGTGAACCGGCTGTTCGCCGACACGCTCGCCGAGATCCGCCGCCAGCCCGGCGTCGAAGCGGCCGGCGTCACGCTCGGCCTGCCGTACACGCGGCTGCTGAACCTGGGGTTCGGACGGATCGAAGGGGCGACGCCCGACGACAAGGGCGGCGGGACCAATGTCAGCTACATCACGCCCGGCTATTTCGAGGCGTTGCGCGTACCCCTTCGCGCCGGCCGCACCTTCACCGAGGCCGATACCGCGGACTCGATGCCCGTGGCGATCGTGAACGACCAGTTCATCCGCCGCTTCTACAAGGGCCAGAACGTCGTCGGCCTGCACATCGCGGTGGCGGGCGCGACGCGGGAAATCATCGGGGTGGTCGGCGGTACGCGTGCGACCTCCTCCGGCCTCGGCGGCGACGGCAGTCCGCTTCCGACGCCGTTCATCGTCTACGTCCCCGCCGCGCAGACGACCGCGGCGACGTTCAAGCTCGTACACACGTGGTTCTCGCCCTCGTGGGTCGTCCGCACCGCCGGAACGGTGGCGGGCGCGCCCGAGATGGTGAGACAAGCCGTGGCCCACGTGGATCCGCTCCTGCCCGTCGCGAAGATCGAGAGCATGAGCGACGTGCAGGGGAACGCGCTGGCGTCGCAGCGCTTCATGATGACGCTCGTCCTGGGCCTCGGCGCCGTGGCGCTGCTGCTCGCGGCGATCGGCATCCACGGATTGATCGCCAGCACGGTGACGGAGCGGACGCGGGAGCTGGGGCTTCGCCTGGCACTCGGCGCGTCGAACGGCCAGGTGCTGAAGGACGTGGTCCTTCCAGGCGTCAGGCTCGCGGTGATCGGCGTGGCCGCCGGCGCCGCCGGCGCGCTGGCCGCCGTTCGCCTCATGCGCTCGTTCATCTGGGGCGTGCAGCCGCACGATCCCGTAACGCTGCTCGCCGTCGTCGGCACGCTGCTGATCGTGGCGCTCGTCGCGAGCGTGATCCCCGCCCTCCGTGTGCTCCGCCTGGATCCGGCGCTGACGCTGAGAGCGGAGTGAGCCGGCGCCCGCCATCCGCCATCCGCTATCCGCCCGCCGCATCCGCTCAACGCGCGTCAGTCGGGACTGGGTTCAGCGTTTCCTGAGCGTGCGGAACGTCACCGAGTAACGCAGCGTCTCCACTTCGGGGATGCTGTGCTGCCACTCGGTGCGGGCGGGGCCGCTCAGCACGTACGCGGAGCCCGGTTCGAGGGTGAGCGTCACCCGTTCGCTGCCGCGCTCGGGTCCGCGCCGGAAGCGGAACCGGCAGGCGGACAGCAGCGAGATCCCGACGACGATGCCGAATCCGGGCGCGTCGCGATGCCAGCCGATAGGGGCGCCGGGCGGGTACTCGGTGATCAGCGCCTCCGACAGCGCGTCAGCCGGGACGGACGCGAAGATGGCCGCACGCGCGCGAACCGGCAGGAGAAAGCCGGGCAGCGGCGGTCCTTCGGACAGACGCGCGCCGTCGAACGCGTACTTCCACCCGTACTGGATCACCCGGCGGCGGGCGATGACGCCGTGCATCCGGACCTCATGGAACTCGAGCGGCCGGATGGCGTCGAGGAGCGACTGGTGCTCCGCGGACGACAGAAACTGCGGCTCGTAGAGAAACCCTTCGGGCAGGACCTGGAGTTCGCCGAACAGCCCCACACTCCGCAGCACGCAACTTCCACTCCAGCGGTGCCCGTTTCCGGCACGGCCGAGACCGGGCACGCCGGTTGCTCAACGCCGGTCAAACTGCTTGCAGACGGAGGGTTGCCGCTGTATACAACGGGCATTCTGCAAGAATCCGTTTTCACGATTCAACATTCCGTAGCGTGATCTTCAAAGGGAGGGGAGCATGCGTGAAGTCATCCGCAGCGCCGCGACGCTGCTGGGGGCCATCTGGCTCACGGCCGCCGCTGCGTCGGCGCAGATTCAGACCGGCAGCATCTCGGTGAAGGCGGTCGACGACCAGGGCGCGGTGATGCCCGGTGCGACGGTGACGATCACCAGCGCGGTCCTGCCGCGGGCGCTCGAAGGCACGACCGACGCCTCGGGCGTGTTTCTTTTCCCTGGCCTGACGCCCGGGACCTACACCATCAAGGTCGCGCTTCAGGGATTCCAGACGCTCGTCCGCGAGGACGTCGTCGTCCGCCAGGGGCAGACGGCGAACATCGATGCCCCGCTGAAGGTAGGGGCGCTGACCGAAGTGGTTACGGTCAAGGGGGAATCGCCCGTCGTCGACACGAAGAGCGTCGGAGCCCGCACCAACATCGACAGCGTGCTGCTCGAGAGCACGCCTGGCGGGAAGGACATCTGGAACATCCTCGAATACAAGGCCCCCGGGGTGGTCGTCGAGTCGCCGGACGTCGGCGGGAATCAGGGCGGTCTGCAGCGCTCGATGTCGGCGCGCGGCACGCCGAATGCGCAGAACACCCAGTTGCTCAACGGCGTCAACGTCAACGACCCGGCGGCGCAGGGGTTCTCGATGAACTACTACATCCCCAGCGCCTTCGAGAACATCCAGGTCTCGACCGGAGCCCAGGACATCTCGGTAGGCACCGGGGGCGTGTTCATCAACATGGTGACCAAGAGCGGGACCAACCGGTTCACCGGACAGGGGCTCCAGACCTACCAGGGCAAGCGGACGCAGTCGAAGAACATCGATCGCGACCTGCTGCTCGCGGGCTTCCGCCCCGACGCGAACTCGACGGAGCTGATTTCGAACTCCAACTTCCAGGCGGGCGGGCCGCTGCTGCAGAACCGGTTGTTCTACTTCGGCTCGGTGAACTATCAGGCCACGCACGTCAAGGTGCCGGGGTTCCCGGCGGTCGCGCCGTCGTACATCGCCACGCCGCTGCGCACGAGCAGCGATCAGGACACGACCGACATTCTCGCAGGGGAAGGAAAACTGACCTACCAGCTCGGCTCGGCGAACCGCTTCGAGGGCTACCTGTCGAAGCAGCGCTACGACAAGCCGAACCGCGGCGCCGGCACGACCGTGACGCAGGAGTCGAACTCGAAGGAGCTGGACACCTTCGTGGTTACGCAGCTCACGTACAACCGCGTGCTGACCGATCGGATGTTCCTCGATGCGAAGGTCAGCTACAACAACACCAACTTCCCGCTGTACCAGAAGACGGACCTGCAGCCGCTGACCGACTCGGCCAACAACAACACGCTGTACCGGAATCGTCAGAGCACGCAGATCATGTTCCGGCGCCGCGTGCAGACGGTGGCGAACTGGCAGTACTACGTGCCGCAGTTCGCCGGCGGCCGGCATGAGTTCAAGGGGGCTTCGACAACGGTTACACCCCGGAAGATGTCGATGTCACGCGCGTGGACGACGTCAACCTGACGTTCCGCAGCACGCCGACGCCGACCGCCGCGACGGTGACGATCTTCAATTCGCCGCTCCATCAGGAGCGCGCGGTGATGAGCACCGCGCTCTACGGTCAGGACTCGTACACCATCGGCCGCCTCAACGTGATCGGCGGGATCCGGTGGGAGCGCATCGAAGGCTACCTGCCGGCGCAGTCGACGCCGGAGAGCCGCTACTTCCCGGGCGGCCTCGTGTTCCGCGGCGTGACGATCGGCGGCGTCGTGCAGGACTACGTCGTCCGCAAGCAGTTCGATCCGGTCCGCAACAACCCGCTGTGGTACGACTGGGCGCCGCGGGCGGCCATCACCTACGACCTGTTCGGCAATGGCAAGACGGCGGCGAAGTTCTCGTGGGGCAAGTATCTCGATCAGATCAACACCGGCACGCCGCCGAACCCCAACGCCAACATCAACCAGCAGTACGTGTGGAACGACGCGAACGGCGACCTGGTGTTCCAGCCGGGGAACGCGGTGTGGGACGGGCTCAAATACGTCGGCGGCGAATTCGGGGCGCTGAACAACACCAACAATCTCGCGGTGGCGACCTTCGACCGCAACCTGCGCCGGCCGTACCGCAACGAGGTCACGGTGGGGGTCGACCACGAGCTGTTCCCCAACACGGGGCTCAGCATCGCCTACCTGTATACGCGCGAGCGCGACGTGCAGGGGACGCTCGACCTGAACATGGACTTGTGGGACACCATCTACTCGGCGACGCCGCTGCGCGATCCCGGCCGGGACGGCGTGGCGGGCACGGCTGACGACCGCGACATCACGGCCTACAGCCTGAACCAGGGGGCGGTCACGTCGACGCGCACGGTGAACGACGACCGGCTGGCGACGAAGTACCACGGGCTCGATCTGGTCGTGACGCGGCGCTCGGCCCGCTGGAACATGCTGGCCGGCTATACCTACTCGCGGACGCTGCAGGAGCTGGTCAGCCTGAACAATCCGAACAACGTGCGGGTGAACGCCAACGGCGAGGCCGGGGGGCGGCGGCACAACCTCAAGGCGACCGGATCGTACGAGCTGCCGTGGAAGGTGCTCGTCGCCGGCAACTTCCGCCTGCAGTCCGGCCTGCCGATCACGCGGACGTGGGCGGTGCCGCAGTGCTCGACCAGCGTGCTGACGAACTGCGTGCGCCAGGCGAATCTCACCATCAACGCCGAGCCGCGCGGCACGGTGCAGCTGTCGACCCTGCCGACGCTGGATCTCCGGGCCGGCCGCTTCTTCGATCTCGGCAACGACCGCATCGAACTGAGCATGGACGTCTACAACGTCACCAACGCGAACACCATCTTCGGCGTGCGGCAGGGCACCGGCCTCACCAACATCCGCGTGAACGGCGACCCCGCGGCGCCGATCACGCAGATCTCCACGTTCCTGTCGCCGACGCAGTTCCTGGCGCCGCGCGTCTTCCGCTTCAACGTGACCTACAACTTCAATCGCCGCTAGGCGGCCGCCGGGCCGGGGCGCGCGGCGCTCCGGCCCGTTACAATAGAAGGAGCATGACCATCCGCCAGCAGATTGCCGAGATGCTCAAACAGCCCCGGACGATGTCGTCGGTGGCGCACGAACTGAAGCTCACACGGCAGGAAGTCGAAGAGCATTTGAAGCACGTGCTGAAGACCGCGAAAGCGGAAGACAAGGACATCCGCGTCGAGCCCGCCCGCTGCCGCAGCTGCGGCTACACCTTCGGCAAGGACAAGGTCACCCTGCCGTCGAAGTGCCCCGAGTGCAAGGGGACGCGGCTCTACGAACCGCTGGTGCAGATCAAGCCGTAGACTGCGGCTGTCGCGAGCCGCGGATGGCGGCTGGCGGACGGCGGACAGCAGAGTGACCGACACCCCGACACCCGATCGCTGGGAGCAGTTGAACCGGTGCCCCGTCTGCGGCGCCGACATGCAGCGCGCCGCGCAGGTCGGCGAGCAGCTGGGGCTCTACTATCGCTGCCCGGAGCACGGGCGATTCCGCTATTCGTGGGATGCCGACAGACTCGAACCCGTTCCCGAGGGATCCTCGGACTGACGCCGACGGTCAGTACTCCGCAAAGGCATCGTCGGGAAAGCAGTACAGCCAGCGCTCGCCGGGCTCGGCGGATGCCATCACCGGGTGCGACTCGGCCCGGGCGTGCTTGCCGGCGTGGCGATTCGGAGACGAGTCGCAGCAGAGGGTCACGCCGCAGGTCTGACACGTGCGCAGGTGCACCCAGCGCGCGCCCATCTTGACGCAGGCTTCGCACTCGTAGGCCTTCGCGGGCTTCACGGCCTCGAGCTGCTCGATGTGCCCGCATCCGCCTCTCGTCTTCATACCGGAGTCCTTTCCAGAGCGGCGCGGTTCCAGCCCGCCAGCCGGGCGGCCGCGTCGTAGGTGGTGCGCAGGAACGCGCGGAGGTCCGCCTCGGGGTCGGCGGCCCGGCGCACCGCCTCGTAGGGGAGGATGAACTCCGACAGCTCGGTGTGGTAGTACGCGGCGGCCGGTTCGACCGGCGCCGTCTTGAGTCCCTCGGGCTCGGGCGCGGCGTAGGCGTAGAACGCGGGCTCGTTCACCGGGCCGCCGCCGGGCCACCACCCGTGGCTGATGACTTCATGCGAGTAGGCCTCGCGGGTGATCGCATCCGCCCCGGGACGCTCCGGCGCGGGCCGTCCCGAGAACCGGGTCACCGCGAGATCGAAGCTGCCCCAGAAGAAGTGAACCGGGCTGCACTTACCGATGAACTCGGCGCGGAACGCCTGGAAGACGGGCGTCATCGCGAGGATCGCGTCCCAGAACCGCCGGGCCGCGCCGGCGTCGTACGATCGGTGCGTGGTGTCCTGTTCGAAGCGGATCGGATCGGGCACTTCCACCGGCATCGTCCAGATGCGCACCTCGATCCCCAGCCGCTGCAGCGACGACATCAGCGTGCGATAGAAGTCGGCGACGGTCTGCGGCCGGAGCGGGACGGCCTCGCGCACGCCGTCCGAGAGCTGGATGACCAGCTCGTGCGCGACGAAATCGAACGTCATGGTGAAGGTGCGAGCGCCGGCCGGCAGCGGCGGCGTGGCGAGCCCGCGCGGCGTGATCTGCAGCGCGATGTTCCAGAAATGGTTGACGCGCGGCGTCAGCGCGAGGCAGATCTTGCCGGCGACCTGCGTCCACATCTGCAGCGTGTCGCGGGTGTCGCGCCAGCCGTCGAGCGGCAGGGGGGGCCAGGGAGAGCGGGTCATGGTGTGCGGTCCAGGTACATCGTGTCTCGATCCGGGCCAGTTACGCGGGATTGCGCAGTTCCGGCCTGTTTTTCACCAATCTGGGCACTTTGTGCCCATAGTTGTGTCCTGTAACGGTGCAAATCGACAGCACCGTAATCCCTGGACGAAGCGCGAAAATCGCCACCTAAGTCACAGCATGACCAGCGGTTAGGTGTCTGGGACGGGCGTCCATTTTATGGCCGAGCTTTTGCGTCATCAATGGGCACCCGCATGCTCCCCAGAATCGCTTCCGCCTGCGCCGGCGCCCTGCTGGCTCTCTGCCTTTCTGCGACTTCCGTGTTCGCGGCGCCCGGCCACGTCCGCGTCGATCGCGCGGTGCGCGCCGCAGTGGCGGCGGGCGCGCCGTTCCAGAGAGTCATTATCACCGTCAATGCCGGCTGCCGCACCTCCGTTCGTTCCGCGCTCGAGAGGCACGGCGACGTCGTCGACGCCGAGTTCCCGCTGATCGGGGCGATCGGCGCCGAGATTCACAGCCGTGACGTCGAGACGCTTGCCGCGAACGGCTGCGTCCGGGTCATCTCCGCCGACGCCGACGTGCGGGCGAGCGCCCTCCCCAGCGGGCGTGCGTATCCCCCGTCGCCGGAGCCCTGTCCGTCACAGACGCTGATCAGCACGCTGCGCGACACGCTCGGCCTGCCGCACCTCGCGCAGTCGGCGCCGTCGGTGCCGACCGGCCGCGGCGTCGGCGTGGCGATCGTCGACTCCGGGATCTCGCCGAGCGACGACTTCGCCGGCCGCATCAGTGTGTTCTACGACTTCACGCGGGGGACCGGCCGCAAGACCTCGCATCCCTATGACGACTTCGGCCACGGCACGCACATCGCCGGGCTGATCGGCAGCTCCGGCGAGCTGTCCCAGGGGGAGTTCCAGGGCGTTGCCCCGGGCGCGCGCCTCGCGGTGTTCAAGGTGCTCGACAAGACCGGCGCGGGACGCACCAGCGACGTGATTCGCGCCATCGAGTTCATCGTCGCCAACCGCGCGGCGCTGGACGTGCACGTGATCAACCTGTCTCTGGGCCACCCGATCTTCGCGCCGGCTGCCGAGGATCCGCTGGTTCGCGCCGTCGAGCAGGCCACCGCGGCCGGGCTGGTCGTCGTCGCGTCGGCAGGGAACTTCGGACAGAAGGAATCGGACGGAACCGTCGGCTACGCCGGCATCACGTCACCGGGCAACGCGCCGTCGGCGATCACCGTCGGCGCGGTGATGACCAAGGACACGATTTCGCGGCTGGACGACGAGGTCGCTCCCTACAGCTCGCGCGGCCCGACGTGGTACGACGCGCGGGTGAAGCCGGACCTGGTCGCGCCGGGGCATCGCCTCGCGTCCGACACCAACCTGTCGTCGTACCTCTATGACGCGCTGCAACAGAACCGCGGTCGGACGCTGACGGGTGAACCGCTGCTGCTCCTGAGCGGCTCGAGCATGGCGGCCGCGGTGACGAGCGGCGTCGTGGCGCTCGCGCTGCAGGCGCACGAGGAATCGCGCGCCGGTCGATGGGGGGCCGCGCCGGCGCTGACGCCGAATCTGGTGAAAGGGATTCTGCAGTACAGCGCCATCACGATCGACGGCGCGGACTATCTGACGCAGGGGGCCGGCCAGGTCAACGCCGACGGCGCCGTGGCGCTGGCGCGCGCGATCGACACCTCGCGTCCGATCGGCGCGGCGTGGCTCGGCGCGATCGTGCCGCTGTCCGGGATCGGCGGCGCGTCGTACTCGTGGGCCGGCCACGTGATCTACGGCGACACGGTGCTCGCCGGCGACGTGCTGGCGGCCAACAACATCGTGTGGAGCACGAACATCGTGTGGGGGAGCGCGCTCCGCGAAGGGGACAACATCGTGTGGGGGACCGCGCTGCGCGAGGCCGACAACATCGTCTGGGGCACCAACATCGTGTGGGGCGCCAACATCGTGTGGAGCACCCGGGTGATCGGTCAGCGCATCGACGCGTCCGCGCCGACGAACATCGTCTGGGGCGCCGACATCGTGTGGGGAACGCTGGAGCTCGATAATATCGTGTGGGGAACGGTGGTGCGCTGAGAGGGGATCAACGCCCAACGCCCAACGCCCAACTCCCAAAGCGCTACTGCTTTCGGATCTCCACCACCTGATTGGCCTTGATCTGATCCCGCCTGGTGGACGTGCCGTCGGGCCATGTGACTTCGATGCTGTCGGCCGCTGCCGCCGTGCCGAGGCCGAAGTGCTGCCGCATGTCGTGCTGCGACAGGTAGCTGGTCCCGCTCTGCACCGCCGATTTCTGCACCGCCGCGCCTGATTTGACCGTGACGATCGCCCCGATCGCGTCGGTGTTCGGTGCGGCGCCCCGCAGCTTCACGATCAGCCAGTTCCCGCGTCCGGCCAGCTCGTTGCGCAGCAGCTGCGGCGAGCCGTCGAGATCGTTGATGACGATGTCGAGGCCGCCGTCGTTGTCGATGTCGCCGACGGCGAGGCCGCGGCTGACGCGTTCCTCGGTGAAGACCGTCCCCGACTTCCCGCCGACTTCCTCGAACGTTCCGTTGCCGAGATTGCGGTAGAGGAGCTTGCGCTGGCGATAGCCGGCCGACGCGCCGAGCCGGGCGCGATCGAGCTGCGGATACACGTGGCCGTTCACCGCGATCAAATCCAGCCAGCCGTCGTTGTCGTAGTCGAAGAAGGCGTTGCCCCAGCCGACGTACGGCAGGCTCACGGCCGCCGTGCGCGTCCTGAACGACATGTCGGAGAAGTGGTCGCCGTTGTTGCGGTAGAGCGCGTTGTATTCCTCGGCGAAGTTCGTGACGTAGAGGCTGAACCGTCCGGAGCGATCGTAGTCGCCGAGCGCGACCCCCATGCTGCCCTGCTCGGCGCCGTCCTCGCTGACGGCGACGCCCATCGGAAACGCCGAGTCCTTGAACGTGCCGTTCTTCTGGTTGATGTAGAGGAAGTTGGCGTTCGAATCGTTGGCGACGTAGAGATCCGGCCAGCCGTCGCCGTTGGCGTCGAACCAGGCGACGCCGAGGCCGAAGTAGCCCTTGGGATCGGCCACGCCCGCCGCCGCGGAGACGTCCGAGAAGCGCATGTCGCCGTCGTTGTGGAAGAGAACGTCGGATTCCCCCTCGAGGCCCCGCGGGCCGCACTGCACCGGGATGCCGCGGTACTCGCAGGTCTTGTCCCTGCCGAACTCCGGGAGCCGCTTGAGATCGATCTTCACGTAGCGGCTCACGAACAGGTCGAGCCGGCCGTCGCGATCGTAGTCGGCGAACCCGCACCCCGCGGACCAGCCGCCGCCGCGGAGTCCGGCGCGGGCCGTGGCATCGGCGAAGGTCCCGTTCCGGTTGTTGCGATAGAGACGGTTGCCGCCGAGTCCGGTGACGTAGAGATCCTGCCAGCCGTCCCCGTCGACGTCCGCGGTGCAGACACCCATCGCCCAGCCGGGATGGCCGACGCCGGCGCGGTCGGTCACATCCTCGAATTTCCAGTTGCCCAGGTTGCGGTAGAGCGCGCTCCGCGCCGCCGTCGGCTTGTCGGCAGTCTCGACGGTGAGCGAGTCGACGAAGTAGAGGTCGACCCGCCCGTCATTGTCGTAGTCGAAGAGCGCGACGCCGCCGCTCATCGATTCGACGATGTATTTCTTTTCGGGAGCGGCGTGATGCTGAAAGGTGATGCCGGCCTCGCGCGTCACGTCGCGGTAGAGCACCGCCGGCCGCGTCGTCTGTGCGCCGAGCGTGACGGCGCCGGCGAGCACCGCCAGAGCGATCGAATGGTTCATCATCGTCGGGATTGGGGCGCGCCCCCGGGCTTCGCGGCGGGAAAGGTGGCGGCGCGCATCGCCTTCACGTTTTCGTCGATCTGCGCGAGCTTGCGCCGGTACGACTCGAGACTCCGTTCCGCGGCGGCCTGATCTCCGAGCCGCGCGTGCACCAGACTCAACTGATAGTCGGCTTTCGCGGACCGCGGATCCGCCGCGGCGGCCCGGCCGAACGCGTCGCGCGCCTCCGCGTACTTGCCTTCCTCGAAGCGGACCAGGCCGAGGACGAGGTGCGCCGTGGCTTCGTCGGGCGACGCGGCCAGCGCGCGGCGCGCATCGCGCTCCGCCGCCGCGAACTCGCCGAGCGACGCTTCCGATTCGGCCAGCGCCGCGATGGCCGGCGGTGAATCCGGATCGAGCTCGAGGCTGCGCGTCAGCGCGGCCTTGGCGTCGGCGAACTGCTTGCGGCTGTTGTAGGCGAGACCGAGCGCGGTCAGCGTGAGCGCGCGCCCCGGCTCGAGGCGGTCGGCCGCCTGCAGCGCCTCGGTGGCGCGCACCATGTCGCCCGCGGTCATCAGCGCAACGCCGAGCAGATAGTGGTACTGCGCCACGTCCGGGCACATGCGCGTGAGGGCGTCCAGCGCGCCGGCGGCGGGCACCGGCATGCGTGCGGCGAGGGCGACCTGTCCGAGGGCGCTGAGTACTTCCTCAGAATTGGGCGCCAGGGTGCGCGCCGTGAGCAGCGAGGAGAGCGCGCCCTGAACGTCTCCTTCGGTCGATTGCAGCCGCGCAAGCTGGAGGAGGGCTCCGGCGGACTGAAAGCGTTCCGCCGCTTCCTGGTACAGGCGTCCGGCGACGTCGCGGCGGCCCGCCTCCATGGCGGCGGCCGCCTTCTCCAGGAGGACGGCGCGGTCGTCGCCCGGCGCGGGGGACGGCGGCTGCCGATCGGCGGCCGCCAGCGTGAGCGCCGCCGCGAGAAGCACGTCGATCATGCGCCCCCTTTCCGGCCCTGGTCCTTCAGCTTCTGGAATTCCTCGAACTGCCGGCGCGCGAGATCCGGCTGCCCGAGTTTCTGATAGGTGAGCCCGAGCTGGTAGTGGATGTTCGCATCCTGCGGCGCGAGGCGCACGGCGATCTCCAGGTGTGACAGCGCCGTCCCGGCGTCGCCGCGGGCCAGCAGGATCTTGCCGAGCAGATACCGCGCGTTCGCATGATCGGGATGGGCGCGCAGCACCAGCCGCAATTCGCCGATCGCCGCGTCCGGCTGCCCGTCGAGGTCCAGCACCGTGGCCAGCGTGTAGCGCGACGCCAGGTCGCCGGCGTGCTGCGCCAGCTCGGCGCGGAGCGCCTGCGCGGCATCGGCGAGCTTTCCCTGCTTGAGATAGATCAGACCGAGGCTGGCGTTCGCCTCGGCAACGTCGGGCTTCAATGCCAGCGCGTGGCGCAGCGTCTTGATCGCCTCGTCGAAGTCCCCCTGCTGCGCGTGCGCCTGGCCGAGCACGACGTTCAGCTCCGGCGAGTCGCCGTGCGCCGCCAGCAGGCGTGAGAAGACGCGCTCGGCCTCGGCGCCGCGATCGCTGCGCACGAGCGCGGTGCCGTAGGTGTACTCGAGCGACGGATCGGACGCGCGCTGCGGATCGTCGGCCAGCAGCTCGGCGGCGCGCGCGAACTGGCCGGCGTTGAACGAGGCCAGGGCCAGCATCCGCCGCAGCTCGCGATCCTGCGGCTCGGCCGCGCTCGCCCGCTCCAGCGCCGCGATCGCCTTGGCGTGCTCGCCGGCGTTGAAGTAGGCGACGCCGAGCGAGAACTGCACGCGCGGCAGCGACGGATCCAGCGCGGCCGCCTGCTCGAACGACGCCGCCGCGCGGGTGAAGCGGCGCGCCTGCGCCTGCAGCACGCCGAGGTTCAGCGACGTCCGCGCCAGCGCGGTGACCGCCCGCCGCGCCAGTTCGGCACGCTGCTCCGGCGTGGTGCCTTCGAGGACGGCGGACTCGAGCGGCACCGCGCCGGTATTCGTGCCGGGCGCTTCGCCGCTGTCGGCGAGATAGCGCGCGAGGCGCTCGCGATCGGTCTTCGCCCGTTCGGCCGACGCCGCCGCGGCCTTCTCGAATGCTGCCGCCGCTTCGGCGCCGCGCCCCGCTTCCCGCAGCGCCGTCGCCAGCACGTAGTGCAGCTGGCCCAGCTTCGCCGGGTCGGCGGAGCGTTCCGACGCCATCGTCACCGCCCGCTGGAGCGTGGCCGCGGCGTCGGTGGCGCGCCCTGCGCCGAGCTGCGCGCGTCCCAGATACTCGATCGCCTCCGGCGAGGGATGCGGCGACCGCGCCAGCGTCTCCAGCGTCGGCAGCGCGTCCCGCTCGCGCCGTGCGACCACCAGCGCCATCCCGAGGCGCAGCGTGTTCAGCGGATCGTCGGGCGCGATCTTCTGTTCCTGCTCGAACTCGGCGATCGCGTCGTCGATGCGGACGACGCCCTCGGAGAGGAGCGCCACCATGCCGAGATAGTAGTGGGCCCGGCGGACCTTCGGGTCGATCGCGAGCGCGCGCCTCAGCGACGCCGTGGCGCGATCGTAGGCGCCCGCGTCGCGGTAGGCGCGGCCGATCAGCACGTGCGTCTGCGGCATCGGACGGGCCTTCGCCAGGCGCGCGAACAGCCGCTCGGCCTCGTCGAACTTCTTCAACCGCGCGTAGCCGGAGGCCAGCGTGAAGACCGTCTCGAGGTCCTCCGGCGCCAGCGCGTGCGCCTCTTCGAGCTCCTGCACGGCCGCCGCCGGGTTGCCGCTGACGATGTATGCCTGCGCGAGCAGGTGGCGGACGCGCATGTTCTTCGGATCCATGCCCGAGAGGCGGGAGAGCGTGGGCAGCGCTGCCGCGGCGTCCCCCATCTGCGTCTGGACGGCGGCAAGGGCTTCCTCGGCGATCCGCGCGTTCGCGATCGCGGAGGCGGCGCGCGTGAACGCCGTCCGCGCCTCGGGCAGACGTCCCTCGGTCGCGGCGATCGCGCCCAGCAGCATCCAGCCTTCGAAGAGTGCGGATCGGAGGTGGCTCTCGGCGATCTGCCGCTCGCCGATCTGCAGCGCGCGCTCCGCCGCCGACACCGCGGCGGTCAGCCCGGCGGTGGGATCCGGCTTCTGCGCGCGCGGGGATGCGGCCGCGCAGACCAGCGCGGCGGCGATCGCCGCGAACAGGCGGCGGGGGATGACCACGGGACGATTCTAGCGGACTTGTCCGGCGAGCCAGGCGCGCGCCGCGGCGATCTCGCGCGCATACGGACCTGGTGGTGCGTTGCCGGCAAAGAACGAGAGACAGGTGCGAGCGGGGCCGGTCTTCTGCGCGCGGGCGAGACCGATGCCGAGCAGAAAGATGCGGCCGTATTCCCCTGCATCCAGCCGGGCCGCTTCGCGCCAGGCGGCGATGGCCTCGGCGTCCCGCCCGTCTTCGACGTGGATCGCCGCGAGGGAGCTGTACGCACGGGCAAGCCCCGGATTGCGCTGTACGGCCAGCTCGAACGTGCGTCGGGCGGCGTCGCGGCGGTTGGCGGCGAGCTGGACCGTTCCCAGTTCGACGAGCAGGCGCGAGTTCGACGGGTGCCCGGCCCGTGCGCGCTCGATCGTCGCCTGCGCCTCGTCACCGCGCCCCGCCTGCGCCTGTGCCAGGCCCAGAGTGACGAGAACCTGCAGATCCGCCTGCGGCCGCGCCGCGGCGGGGGAGAGCAGCGCGATCGCCTCGGCGGCGCGTCCGCGCTCGGTGAGGTAGGCGCCCAGCAACGACAGGGTCTGCGCATCCTCCGGCGCGAGCGCCAGCGCCCGCCGCATCGATGCGATGGCGCCCTCGAGATCCCGGCCGTCGCGCTGAATCTGCGCGAGCGTCATCCATCCCACGCGCATGTCGGGGCGCTCGGCGACGACGCCGCGCGCGACTGCGAGGGCGTGCGCGCGCTGGCCGCCGGTGTGCAGGCGAACCGCTTCCTGGAGGCGCGCGTCGAGTCCCATCAGCCGCTTCGGATCGTCTGCCTCGCTGTACCGCTCGCGCAGTGCCGCCGCTCCGGTCGTATACCCGAGGCTCCGCAGCCGCGCTGCCGCGTCCGCGTGCTCGGCGACGCGCGAGGCTGCGCCGTGCTTCTCGTCGAACCGCGCGAGGGCGGTCCGGAGATCGCGCACCTCCCCCTGACGCGTCGACGCGAGGTTGCGCTGTTCCGCCGGGTCGGCCGTGATGTCGTACAGCTCGGCAACCGGCAGATCGATGTACTTCGACGCACCTCGCATGACGCCGCGGAGCGGCGCCCATCCCCGGTTCAAGGCGGGAGACAGCGATTCGAAGTAGCTGATGTCATCGGACGATCCGCCGTCCGCGAGCAGGCTCCGCCCGCGAAGCGCCGGATCCGCCGGCGCGCCCACCGCGTGGAGAATCGTGGGGGCGATGTCGACGTGACGCGCCGGCGTCGAGACAACGCGGCCGCCGGAGATTCCTGGAGCGAGCACGATGAGCGGCACCCGGAGGGTGGCTTCGTACGCGAAGACGCCGTGGGTCTGTTCGCCGTGCTCCCCCAACGCCTCGCCATGATCCGCGGTCAGCACGACGACCGTCCGGCCCGTTCCAGCGCCGGAGAGCACCGGCGCGAGCAGCGGCTCGAGCGCGGCGTCGGCCGCCGCCACGTCGGCGGCGTAGTCGTTCCGCGCGTACGGCGCGTGCGGCTCGAAGAGGTGCACCCAGGTGAACGTCGGCTCCCCGGCATGGGCGTCGAGCCATCGCCTCGCCAGCGCGACCGTTACGACACCCGGCCGTTCCTGTTCGAGGAGCGGCGTCCGCGGAACGGCGTCGACGAAGCTGTCTTCGTAGACATCGAATCCCCGGACGAGTCCGAACCGGGAGGCGAGCGGAAACGCACTGATGAAGGCGGCGGTCGCATACCCGCGCTCTTTCAAGCGGGTAGCGAGCGTCGGCACGGCCTCCGGGAAGCGGAATCCGGCGTTGTCGCGCACGCCGTGATCGATGGGGTAGAGGCCCGACAGTATGTTGGCGTGCGACGGCAGGGTTACGACGTTGTGGGCGTGGGCGCGATCGAAGCGCACGCCCGCGGCCGCGATCCGATCCATCCAGGGCGTTCCGGCGCGCGGGTGTCCGTAGGCGCCGATCGCATCGGCACGGAGCGTGTCGATCGTGACGAGCAGCACGTTCGGGCGGTTGACCGCGGACGAGCCGCTCGACGGCGGCGTCGATCGGGCGCAACTCGCGGCGCCGGCGGCGACTGAAACGATGAGCAGGAAAGTCGGTGCCCGCATTTGGTCCTTGGGTCGCTACTACCCAGCAAAAACCATCTTGACAGGTGCAACCCCCTGTCAATAATGGCGGCTGGTGCAGTTTATCTACGATAGGCGGTTGCCGATGTGGTTCCGTTCCGTAGTAGTTGCAGCAACTCTCCTGATCTGCGCCGCGCCGGTGCTGGCGCAGCGAACGTCCGCGATTCTCCGCGGCACCGTCACGGATGCTTCGAAGGCGCTCGTGCCTGGCGCGACGGTCACGGTGACGAACGCCGACACCGGCCTCACGCAGACCGCGGTCACCAACGAGTCGGGCATCTACTCCTTCAGTCAGCTGCCGATCGGCCGCTACCAGTTGAAGGTGGAGCTGCAGGGATTCAAGACCGCCACGCGCACCGACATCGTCCTGGCCGTCGCGGATCAGCGCGAGATCGACATCGAGCTGGCCCCCGGTTCGCTGTCCGAGACGATCAGCGTGACGGCGGAATCGACGCCGGTCAAGACCAGCGGCGGCGACGTGTCCGGCATCATCACCGGCGAGCAGATCCGCGAGCTTCCGCTGAACGGCCGCAACTTCCTGCAGCTCGCCACGCTGATGCCCGGCGTCAGCGCGCCTGACTTCCTCAACGTCAAGGACAAGGGGCTGCTCGGCGGCTCCGACCTGTCGATCAGCGGCGGCGGCGTGACCACCAACCTGTGGACCGTCGACGGCGCGAACAACAACGACGTCGGATCGAACCGCACCATCCTGGTCTATCCGTCGGTCGATGCGATCGAGGAGTTCAAGATTCTGCGCAACAGCTACGGCGCCGAATTCGGGCAGGCCGGCGGCGCGCAGATCAACATCGTCACCCGCGGCGGCACGAACACGTTCCATGGCAGCGGCTTCTACTTCGGCCGCAACGACGCGCTCGATTCCAAGAACTACTTCCTGAAGCAGGCGAAGCAGCCGAAGCAGGAGCTGACCCGCAACGATTTCGGCTGGACGCTCGGCGGACCGATCCGCCGCGACCGGATGCACTTCTTTGCGTCGCAGGAGTGGAACATCGAGCGCCGCGGCACCGCGCGCGCGGCGTTCGTGCCGACCCAGGCCGAGCGCAACGGCGACTTCAGCGGTCCGGCGATCGCGGGGTGCACGCTGCCGACGCCGAACGATCCGCTCACCGGGCAGCCGTTCCCCGGCAATCGCATTCCGGCCAATCGCCTCAGCCCGGCCGGGCAGGCGTTCCTCAGTCTGTATCCGCTGCCCAATACGACGCCGGCCGCGGGCAGCTGCAACAACTGGGTGACGTCGGTCACCACCCCGCTCGACTGGCGCCAGGAGAACGTGCGCGTCGACTACACCATCACCAACGCGTCGCGGCTGATGGTGCGTTACACGCAGGACACGTGGACCAACAACGCGCCGAGCAATCAGGGGAACCTGTGGGGCGACGACCCCTTCCCGTCCGTCGATTCGAACTGGGATCAACCGGGCCGATCGTTCGCCATCTCGCTGAACCAGAATCTGGGCTCGAAGGCGGTCAACAGCCTGCAGTTCTCGTACTCGGCCAACAAGATCACGGTGACGCGCGGCGAGGGGGAGCCGGGCCTGAACGCGCGCATCAATCAACTGATGCCGTCGATCTTCCCGTCGAGCGGCCATCTCTATGCCGGGGACGAAGGACACCCGGTCTTCTGGGGCGGCGGCGGGTACCAGGCGCTCTGGAACGAGGCGCCCTTCCACAACAACCAGGACCTCTTCGTCCTCAAAGACGACTACACGCTGGTGTTCGGCAAGCACATGCTCAAGGCCGGCGCCCTCGTCAGCATCAACCAGAAGAACGAAGACGTCGGCGGCTTCGGCTCGTTCGAGAACTCCGCCTTCTGGGGCTCGGGCGGTCTGCCGGGCTGGGGCGCGACCAGCGGCAACCTGCTCGCGGACTTCCTGATCAGGGACATGACCTTCGGCTTCTCCGAGAACTCGGGGCAGCGGCAGGTTCCGCAGCGGTGGCGTGACGCCGAGTTCTACGTGGCCGATTCCTGGAAGGCGACGCAGCGGCTCACGCTCGATTACGGTGTGCGGTATTCGCTGTTCCTGAACCCGTACGCCCAGGACAACCGGATCATGAGCTTCGATCCGGCCGCCTACAGTGCGGCGCTCGGCAGCGATCCGTGCAACGGCCTGCTCCAGGTGCCCGGCACGGACTGGTGCGGTCAGGCCGGCCTGCGCGGCGGAACCGCCGGACCGAACCGGTCGCTGTTCCCGCAGTCCACGAACAACTGGGCGCCGCGGCTCGGCCTGGCCTGGGACGTCAATGGCAATGGCAAGTCCGCGGTCCGCGCCGGACTGGGGCTGTTCTATTTGCGCGAGCGCCTGAGTCCGGGCTTGAACGTCGGCAACAACCCGCCGTTCATCCGCAACACCAACGGACTCCGGACCCTCGATACGAACGTCGATCCGTGCGGCTGTTTCGGCACCACGCTCGGCGCGCCGAGCTCGGGACGCGAGCAGCGCGCCGCCAACCCGCACAACTGGCAGTGGAACATCTCCTACCAGCGCGAGATCCTCCCGCACACGACGTGGGACATCGGGTACGTGGCGAACAAGGGGCTCGACCTGCTCCGCACGATGGACATCAACCAGGTCGTGCCCGGCGATCGCAACCGCAACGGCGTCGAGGATCGCCTCGACTTCCTCCGCGCCCAGGGGGGTGCCGGGGTCGGCGACATCCGCCCGTACGGCGCGTGGGGCGATCGCCGCATCACGTTCTGGACGCACGACGGTGAGTCGACCTACCACTCACTGCAGACGCAGGTCGTCAGCCGATGGGGCGCGTCGCAGGTGCAGGCGTCGTACACCCTCTCGCGCAACGAAGCCAACGTCGCGCTCGACAACAGCTCCGGCAGCCTCTCGGGGGACGAGTCCGCGATCGATCTGAGCGATTTCTCGCGCGACTTCGGTCTGGCCAACACGGATCGCCGCCACGTGTTCAACGCCGCGCTGGTGCTCGCCGGGCCGCCGATGGACGACGCGCCCGGGTGGCGCGGAAAAGTGCTCGGGGGATGGGAACTGGGCGTGATCACCCAGGCCGCTTCGGGTCAGGCGCTGACCATCTACACCGGCAGCATTCCGGGCCTGAACGGCGGTCCGTCGGGCACCGGCTATACGGACAATCAGCGGCCCAACGCCACCGGCGCCGACTGCCGCGCCGACGACAGCGCGCATCCCGAGCAGATCATCGATCCGGCGGCCGTCACGCTGACCGGCTTCCAGCTCGGCACGATCGGCAGCCTGAAACGCGGCGCCTGCCGCGGCCCCGGGCTGTTCCAGACCGACCTCGCGTTCTACAAGACGATGCGGGCGCCCGGCCGGGTGCAGGTGCAGCTGCGCTTCGAGATCTTCAACGTGTTCAACCGGACCAACTTCCTGTCGCAGGGGCTGAACAACACGATGAACCCGGTGTCGGTGACGTTCAACACCGGCAACGCGCAGACCGCGACGAGCATCACCGGTTACACGCTGCCCGGGAACTTCGGCCAGGCGACGAGAACGCGCGATCCGCGCCAGGCGCAGTTCGGACTGAAGATCAGTTTCTAGGGCGCGACTACCTGGCCACGCGGAAGGGCCGCGTCATCTGTCCGACGGTCTTCCCGTCGACGCTGACGACGGCCCTTGCCGTGTACGGGCCCGGCGTCAGCAGCGCGATCGGAACGGCCCCCGAGACGGCGCGGACCGGCTGTCCCTCCTCGACGGGCTGAAGTGTCGCCGCCGCGCGTCCGACCGCCTGCGTGCCGCCGGCGGGGACCACTTCGATCGACACCGACGTCCCCTCGAACGCGGCCGCCGAGTCCGCGAACAGCTCCAGGTAGGTGAACAGCTGATCGCCTGACAGGTCGCCCGTGATCGTCGGGACCACGCTCCCCGCGCCCGTGCCGCCGCTGGTGTCGTCGCCGATCAGCAGCTCGGTGGCGCGGAAGCGCGACATGCGCGTCATGAACGCGCGCACCGGGCGCTCGAGGCTGCCGCGGCGCCCGTCCTTGTCGACGACGGCGGCCTTCAGCGTGTACTGGCCGGGATCGACGAGCAGCGTGGCGAAGGCGCGCTGGCCGTGCGGGTCGGGCCGATCGGGCGCGCCGATGGACGGCTGATAGAACGTCGTCCCCACTTCGCCTCCGGCTTTGACCATCACCATTCCGAGCGCCATCGCGCCGGTGGCGCCGTCCGACCGATCGATCTCCATCGCCACGAGCAGGCGCACCTTCGGCGTGTCCGGATCCTGAAAGGCGTAGGTGGTGAGCCGCATCGGCAGCTCGCCGACCGCCACCGGCGTACGCAGGAGCTCGGTGATCACCTGCTGCGTCGTCTTGCCGGCGGCGCCGAAGGTGAACTGCGGGCGCGATCGGATCGCGACGTCGGGACGCGCGACGCTGACCTGGATGCTGTGCTCCTTGCCGTCGCGATCCGCGGGCTCCGGCTCGAAGCCGAGCAGGTAATAGCCGGAGAGCTCGGCGCTGAGGCGCGCGAAGGCAAAGTCCGGATCGGCGATGACGCGGAACATGTCGCCGCCGCCGGCCCTGGTGACAGTGATCAAGCCGTCCTCGTAGACCGCGCGATCCCTGGCGCGGTTCTGCGGCGCGCGCTGCTGCGAGGCGTCGGCGTCGGACGGCTCCGGCTTGAGCGCGTAGATCGTCGCGTGCGCGGCGGCGAGCGCGCGCGCCAGCCCCGTGGCGGCGAAGCGCTCGCCATCGATCACCAGCCCCTCCGAGATGAGCACCAGCGTCTTGGGCGTGTCGCCGGCGCCGAAGCGCTCGAGGATCGCGCGCAGCCCGGCGACCGTGTTCTGCGCCCGTTCCCGCGCGTAGGCGGCGACGATGCCGGCCTCTTCCGTGACCAGCTTCATGCAGGTCAGGACCTCGGAGTTGCCGCCGGCGCGGCCGGGCACGCCGCCGCACTCGCGCTCGATCGCCGTCTCCATCACGATGCGGTTGCCGCGCTCGAATCCGATCGCCTCCGCGATGCCGATGTTCTTCGTGCCCGGCCCGGGGTTCGCCTGGCCGTCCGTGCGCAGCAGCGCGGCGACGACGGCGTCGTGGTCGGTGGTGAAGTCCACGGCCGGACCCGACGGGATGGAGAAGAGCGCGACGCGATCGGATGGCGCGAGCCGTTCGACGAAGCGCGCGGCGGCCGCCAGCACGTCCTTCGAGCGCAGCGGCGCGATGCTGCCCCGGTCCACGACGATGACGATCAGCCGGCCGTTGGCGGCCGACAGGTTGCTGGTGTAGTGCGCCGGCGGCGGGGCGGCAGCCTTGTCGGGCGCGGTGACCGGGACGAACTGCGCCGACGCGATCTTTCGCGGGCGGCCGTCGACGGTGAGCGTGAAGTCGGCGGCGGCGAGGTCGCGGACCGGACGCCCGTTCCGGTCGATGACGTTGACGTCCACCGAGACGATGTCGACGGACGCGGAAAACGTGGGCCGGGGAAGCTGCGGCGGCGTCTGCTGCGCGGACAGCGACGCGGCGCACGCGAGCGCGGCCGCGCTGCCGCACAAACGCGGGATGAAGCCGGTCAACACGATCCGGGTTGCGAACGGCGGCACCGTACGCAGTATAGTGCCCGCATGGTGCGACGTGAATTCCTTGCCGGTCTCCCGGTTCTTCCGGCCATGGCGGCCGAGTGGCAGTCTTCCAGCGGCGGGGCGCCGGCCGGCGCCCCGCAGATCTACGAGTGGCGGCAGTATTCGCTGCGGACGGGCACGCAGCCGCGGCGGCTCGCCGACTATCTTCAGAACGCGTTGCTTCCGGCGCTGAATCGGCTCGGCCATACGCCCGTGGGTGTGTTCGAGGCGGTCTTCGGCGTGCCGTCGCCGACCGTGTTCGTGCTGACGCCCTTCGCCTCGGCGGACGCGCTCGCGGCCCGGGAGGCGCAGCTCGACAAGGACGAGGCGTTCACGCGCGCCTCGGCGACCTACGGCGATTCGGCCGCAACCGATCCGGTGTACGTGCGGCAGGAGATCTCGATCCTGTCGGCGTTTCCGCAGATGCCGCGGATCCAGGTGCCCGCCGCCACCGCCGCGAAGGGGCCGCGGCTGTTCGAGCTGCGCACCTACGAAAGCCACAACGAGCGGGCGCACCGCGCGAAGGTCAGGATGTTCGCGGAGATGGGGGAGATCGACATCTTCAAGCGCGCCGGGCTGACGCCGGTGTTCTTCGCGCGCACGCTGGCCGGCCCGAAGATGCCGAATCTCGTCTACATGCTGGTGCACGACAACATGGCGGCGCGCGAGAAGAGCTGGGACGCGTTCCGCACCGACGCCGAATGGCGCAAGCTCTCGCAGACGCCCGGGTTCACCGATCCCGAGATCGTGTCGAACATCACCACGGTGTTCCTCAGGCCGGCGGGGTATTCGCAGATCTGATTTCGCTGGTGCAGCGGCCGGAAGCCAGCAATGAAGCCATGATCTGTGAGGGCGGCAGGGCAGCAGTGATTCGTCGTTGCAGCGCAGGCGCGGCGTCGGCGGTCGCCGCGGCGGTGTGGGTCGCCGCGGTGGCGACCGCGACGGCGCAGCGTCCCGCGCCGAGGCGGGTCGACTTCGCGCGGCAGATCCAGCCGCTGCTCGCGAAGCACTGCCTCGAGTGTCACAACCAGGATCGGCGCCAGGGCGGGCTGTCGCTGGCCACCTACGCGGACGCGCTCGACGGCGGACGCAACGGCTTCGTCATCCGGCCGGGGGCGGCGGCGCGAAGTCTGTTGATTCATCGCGTCACCGGGGCGGTCGAGCCGCAGATGCCCAAGGACGAGACGCCGCTGTCGCCGGCGGAGATCGCGCTGGTCCAGCGCTGGATCGACGAAGGGGCGCGCGAAACGCCGGCGTCGCCGGCCGCGCCGCAGCCGTGGGAGCCGCCGCTCGCGCTCGCGCCGCCGGCGACGCCCACGGTGGTCTGGCCGCGCTGGTCCGCGCCGCTGGATCGATTCGTCGCGTCGTATCTCGCCGCGAAGCGCACGCCGCAGCCCTCCCCCGTGGCGGACGCGCAGTTCGCCCGCCGCGTCTATCTCGACGCCTGGGGCCTGCTGCCCACGCCGGAAGAGTTGCGCGCGTTCCTGGCCGACACTCGTCCCGGCAAGCGCGCCGCGCTGGTCGACCGTCTGCTTGCCGACAACGACAAGTACGCCGAGCACTGGATCTCGTTCTGGAACGATCTGCTGCGGAACGAGGACGGCGTCACCTACTTCTCCGAGACCGCCGGGCGCAAGAGCATCACCGACTGGCTGCTGCCGGCGCTGGCGGCGAACCTGCCGTACGATCGCTTCGTCACGGCGCTGCTCAATCCGGCCGGGCCGGCCGATCCGGAAGGCTTCCTGATCGGCGTGAACTGGCGCGGCGAGACCAGCGCCGCGGTGACGCCGTGGATGCAGGCGGCGCAGAACACCGCCCAGGTGTTCCTGGGGATCAATCTGAAGTGCAACGCGTGCCACGACAGCTTCGTGAACCGCTGGAAGCTGAAGGACGCGTACTCGCTCGCCGCCTACTTCTCGCCCGAGCCGTCGCTGCAGTTGTACCGCTGCGATGTCGCGCAGAACAAGTACGCCGGGCCGGCCTTCCTGTTTCCCGAACTGGACCGCGCGCCGCGCAGCTCCGCGCTGGCCGATCGCCGCGCCGCGGCGGCGGCCATCTTCACCGATCCGCGCAACGGCCGCCTGCCGCGCACGCTGGTCAATCGCGTCTGGCACCGGCTGTTCGGGCGCGGACTCGTGGTCAACCCCGACGACCTGGACGGACGGCCGTGGAGCCCGCCGCTGCTCGAGTTCCTCGCCCACGATTTCGTCGCGAGCGGCTACGACATGAAACGGTTGATCGCGACGATCATGAAGTCGCGCGCCTACGAGATGCCGGCGGTGACGCGCACGGCGGAGGCTGCGGCGCACCGTTATGCGTTCGCCGGTCCGGAAGTGCGGCGGCTGACCGCGGAGCAGTTCGCCGACGCGATCGGCGCGCTGACCGGCGAGTGGAACGTCTATCCCGGGCGTCCGGCGACCCCCGGCGGCGCCTACGCCCGGGAATGGCGCACGCCCTCGTCCGCGCTCACGCGCGCGCTGGGACGGCCGATCCGCGATCAGGTGCATTCGATGCGCGCGATCGACGCCTCCACGCTGCAGGCGCTCGAACTGGTGAACGGCGAGATCTATACGCGCCGCCTGGCGCGCGGTGCGCGCCGCCTGCTCGGCGAGATCGCCGTGGAGCCGGCGAGCCTCTACAACCGCGCCGTGGCCGGGCGGAACGCCGCCTCGAGTCCGTTCGACATCGACGTGTCGCGCACTTCGGCGCTGTGGCTGGTGGTGCAGGAGGCGGGATCGAACGCGCCCGAAGCGGTCCGGCCGGCCTGGGCGCAGGCCGAGCTCGTCGGGCCGGACGGACCGGCGCCGTTGAGCGCGCTGACGCCGCGCGACGCCTCGGGGCTTCGCGCCGGGGCCGGACCGCTCGCAGTTCCGGGCGCGAACGGCACCGGCGTGCGGGTCAGGAACCCGTCCGTGCTCGTCTACGACATCGCCGGCCGCGGCTTCACGCGCCTGCGCGGCGTCGTCGGGCTGGAGAACCCGCGCGCCGACATCGGCTCGACGCTGAATCCGCAGGTCCGGTTCTTCGTCTTCGACACCGCGCCGGACATGGAGCGGCTGATTCCGCCGGCGCCCGGCACGCCGCTGCCGCCGCCGGCGCCGGTGTCGTCCGCGGCGGAGGCGGTCGATCGCGTGTTCTGGCACCTGCTGGGCCGCGCGCCGTCGGCGGCGGAGCGGCGGATCGCGGAAGCCGCGCTGCGCAATCCCGAGGGATCCCGGCCGTCTGCCGCCGCGCTTGCGGATTTCATCTGGGCGGTTACCATGAAGCCGGAGTTCCAGTTTGTCCATTGACCGGGCCGAGCGCGAAGTCTTCCGGGCCGTCAGCCGCCGCGGGTTCATGGGGGCGACCGCGGCCGCGACGCTGTCGGCGCTCGCCGGACGGGAGCCGATCCTCGCGCAGGGCACGCCGCCGCGCCGCGCCACCGCGGATGCGGTGATCGTGCTCTGGATGGCCGGCGGCATGGCGCAGACCGAGACGTTCGATCCGAAGCGCTACACGCCGTTCGCCCCCGGCGTGCGCGTCGATCAGGTGCTCAGCACCTTCCCCTCGATCCCGACCAGCGTCGACGGCATCCGGTTCACGGAGGGACTCGAGCAGATTGCGCGCGTGATGGATCGCGGGACGTTGATTCGCACGTTCAACGCCGCCGATCTCGGGTTCATTCTCCACTCGCGGCACCAGTACCACTGGCACACCGGCTACATCCCGCCGCAGCCGATGGCGATGCCGCACATCGGCGCCGTGATCTCGCGCACGCTCGGGCCGAAGCATCCCGACGTGCCCGCCTTCATCGCCATCGGGCAGACCGTGGAAGGGGCCGGCGAGATCGGCACGCTCAAGGCCTTTCACACCGCGGGGTTCCTCGGCGCCGAGCACGGGCCTTTTCTGATCGTCGATCCTCAGGACGCGGCGTCGGCGGTGCGGCCGCCGCGCGAGCTCGGCGAGGCGCGGTTTCGCAGCCGGCGCGAGCTGCTGACCAGGCTCCTCGGCGAGGACCCGGTCTACCGTCACGGCGGCGGCTTCCAGCGCGAGTCGCTGGTCAAGTCGCTCGATGCCGCCGACCGGCTGCTGCGATCGCCGTCGGCGAAGGCGTTCGACCTCTCGCTCGAGCCGAAGGACGGCTTCGACGCCTACAACACCGGCCGCTTCGGGCAGGGCTGCCTGCTGGCGCGGCGGCTCGTCGAAGCCGGCGCCCGCTACGTCGAGGTCACGTCGGAATACATCCCGTTCGTCTACTGGGACAGCCACGAGCACGGGCACGATCGCGCCGCGGCGATGAAGAAGCTGATCGACGCGCCCGTGGCGCGCCTCGTTCGCGACCTCGACGAGCGCGGCCTGCTCGAGCGGACGCTCGTCATCCTGGCCAGCGAGTTCGGGCGCGACGCCATCACCGAAGGCAAGGTCGGCAAGGAAGTCAAGGATCAGGCGATCAACATTCCCGACGTGATGACCGAGCCGCGGCATTACGGCATGCACCGGCACTTCACCGCGGCGGGATCCGTCCTGATGTTCGGCGGCGGGGTGAAGCGCGGGTTCCTCTACGGCAAGACGGCGGAGGAGCGTCCGTGCACGACGATCGAGAACCCGGTCGTCATGGAAGACCTGCACGCCACCATCTATCACGCGCTCGGCATTGCCGCCGATACCTCCTACGTGGTCGAGCGGCGTCCTGTTTATGTCACCCGCGACGGCGAAGGGGAGCCGATCCTCGATCTGTTCGCGCGCTCGTGAGCACCATGAAGACGACCCGACGTGAGTTCCTGGCAATCGCCGCGGCGCCGGCGCTGATCCGGCTGCAGGACAAGGCGGGAACGCGGCCGCCCGTGGTCGGCAGCGGCGCCTACACCTACGAGGCGATCCACGACTGGGGCGTGCTGCCGCCGCACATCAAGTGGGGCAACACGCACGCGGTCGTCCAGGACGCGCAGGGACACTTTCACGTTCATCACACCGTCCACGCCAGCAGCGACAGCGGCGACTCGGTCGTGGTGTTCGACGGCAGCGGCCGGTTCGTGCGCTCCTGGGGCCGGCAGTTCCGCGGCGTCGCGCACGGCCTGCAGATCCGGCGCGAAGCCGGGAGCGAGTTCCTGTATTTCACCGTGAACGCCGCCAATCCGCGTCTGTCGCCGCCGCCGGACACCCAGGCCGCGGTGGTGAAGACGACGCTGAACGGCGAGGTGGTGTGGACGATCCAGGGACCTCCCGCCGTGCCGGCGTACTCGGAGCCGAATCCCGACGGTACGCCAAAGCGCTATAACCCGACCAACCTCGCCATCGCGCCAAACGGCGACATCTACGTCGGCGACGGCTACGGCTCGTACTTCGTCAACCAGTACGATCGCGGCGGCCGCCACATCCGCACGTTCGGCGGGCGCGGATCGGCGCCGGGGCAGTTGAACGAGCCGCACGGCATCTGGATCGACACCCGCGGACCGGCGCCGCTGCTGGTCGTCGCGGATCGCCGCAACAACCGCCTGCAGCGCTTCACGCTCGACGGCGCGCACGTCGATTTCGTGGCCGGCTTCCGCCTGCCGTGCCACTTCGACGAGCGGCAGGGCCTGGTGGTCGTCCCCGACCTGCACGCCCGGGTCACGCTGATCGATCGCGACAACAGGATCGTGCAGCATCTCGGCGATTCCAACGCGCCGGTCTGGAACAACCCTCTCCGCACCCAGCCGCGCGAGGCGTTCGTGCCGGGTCAGTTCATCTGCCCGCACGGCGCCTGTTTCGATCGCGACGGCAACATCTTCGTCGTCGAGTGGGTCGAAGTCGGGCGGGTGACGAAGCTGCGGAAGGTGGACGCCTAACGCCGCAGCCGCGACACCGCGGCGCGGACCTCGTCCTCGGTGAACACCGCCGCGTACCACGGCAGCGATTCCAGCTGCTGCCTGACGTCCGTCAGCGCGAGACCCAGCGCGGCCAGGCGGGCCGTATCGATGTACAGCTCGTTGTTCGCCGCGTCTTCGTAGTACTTCACGATCCCCTTCGCCGCCGGATCGAACTTCTGGTGGATCGCTGCGACGATCTCGTCGGGATAGACGCGGCGTCCGTCGCGCGGCGCCGGAGGCATGCCGTGATCGGCGGTGACGACGACGACGCTCTGGCCGGCGCCTGCCTTCCGATCGAGCAACTCGAGCAGCCGCGCCATCTGTTTGTCCAGCTCCGCGAGCGTGGCGCGGATCTCGGGCGAGTCGGGACCGTAAGCGTGGCCGGTGTAGTCCGGCCCTTTCATGTTCACCATCACCAGGTCGGTGACATCGTCCGCGCCGATCGCTTCCTGTTCCAGCACCGCGAGCAGCGCCTCGCCTTCGAACTGCTGGAAGGTCGCGGACGCCCGGAACTTCGACGGCGAGGCAATGTCGTGCCCCATCCACGTGCCGCCGACGTCGCTCCAATAGCGCTTGCCGTTGTACGCGTCGAGCGCCTTCGGCATCGTGTAGCAGTCGGCATTGGTCTCCCAGCCCGCGTCGGTGGTGCTGTAGCTCGCGGCGAGCACCTTCCGGCCGTTCACCAGGCAGGCGCCGCGCCCGACCAGGCCGGCGGTGGCGCGAATGGCGCCGCCGTGGCCGACGATCACGGCGCGTCCGTCGGTCGCGAGGTTCCAGATGTCGGCGAGCGTCAGCGCCATCAGCTCGCGCGGATCCAGCTTGTCGTACGCCTGCTGCGATCGGCCGGTGACGCGGTTGTAGAGATTGTTCGCGGTGATGCCGTGCACGCGAGGATCGGTGCCGGTGCCGATGGTCGCGTGGCCCACGCCGGTGACGGTGGGCAGCACCGTGCTGCGCGCGCCGCTGAACCACGCGCCGCTGCGGCGCATCCGCGTCAATGCCGGCAGCACGGCCGCGTAGCGGTCGAAGTAGTCCGCGCGCATGCCGTCGAGCACCATCAGCACCGCAACCCTCGGCCGGCGTCCGCCGGCGGCGGCGACGTTGGGAAGCACGCGCCCGGTGTAGGTTCCCGGGGCAGGCGCGCCGATCAGCGCGCCCAGCGTCGGCGCGATGTCCTGCTGCGTGGCCGGCGCCGTCCAGCGTCCCTGACGCACGAACGGGGATCCGTAGAAGAGGAGCGGGATCCGCGAGTCGTAGTCCCACGGCGACCCGTGCATGAACGCATACAGCGGATCGCGGTCGGTGATGATCACGCCTTCGCGCGGCACGACGAACAGCTGGCCGCTGCGCCCCGGGAAGTAGCCGCGCGCGAACCGATCGAGCCAGGCCTGACGCTGGGCCGCGGCCGCGGGGCGCGCCGCCGGACGCTGCGCCTCCGGCACCGGCACCATGAACGAGACGAAGAGAACGGAGAGCAGCACGCGTCGCATACAAAGAGGTTACCCTGAGACGTCATGCTGATCGTGTTCGGCGGACTTCCGGGCGTCGGCAAGACCACGATCGCGCGCGATCTGGCCCGCCGCATGGGGGCCGTCTTCCTGCGCATCGACTCGATCGAGTCCGCGCTGCGCGAGTCGGGCCGGCTGGCCGCCGGCGTCGAGGACGCGGGCTATCGCGCCGCCTGCGCGGTCGCGGAAGACAATCTGCGCGGCGGACGCATCGTGATCGCCGACTGCGTCAATCCCCTCCGCCTGACCCGCGACGCCTGGCGTGCCGTCGCGGCGCGCGCGGCCGCCGGCATCCTGGAAGTGGAAGTCGTCTGCAGCGATACCGCCGAGCACCGCCGCCGCGTCGAAGAGCGCGGTACCGGCTCTGCAGGCGGGACGGTCACGTGGGAAGACGTGCTGAAGCGCGAGTACCATCCCTGGGACCGCCCCCACCTCGTCGTCGACACTGCCCGCACCAGCCCTGCCGACAGCGTGGCAACTCTGCTGCGGCTCGCGGATGGCGGCACGCGGGGAGCTGACAGCTGACAGCGGCCACCAGAAGCGCGATAATCGCCCGAGTGCGCCGTTATCTCTCGGCGTTCGCCGGTTCGGCCGGGCTGCACGCGGGCGTGATCGGCCTGATCGTGTGGCTGCTGTCGCCGGGCGGCGCGCCGCTCCCGGACGACACCAGGCCGCCGGACACCGCGATTGCCGCGTTCGTCGTCCCGCCTGAAGATCCGAAGTATCCCGGACTCAACCCTGTCGATCCCGCCGCCGGCGAGGCGATGCGGACGCTGGTCGCAGAAGACCGGCTCGTGTCGCTGGACGGGTTCACGTTCGACGCCGGCAAGATCGCGTCGCGCGCGCTGGTGTTGTTCCCGTTCGTGTCTCCCGGCATCGCGCTCGAGCACTTCGGCGTGCACCGCAGCGGCGCGACGGTCTACCGGCGCCCGCGTCTCGGGCCGCGTGACGGAGGGGCGGAGGCGGCGCTGCACCCGCTGTCGCTCTCCGAGGCGGCGCTGCAGGCGCTGATCGACCGAACGTGGTCGCGGCGCGAGCGGTGGACGGCCTTCGAGCCGATTCGCACGCTGGCCTGGGCCTCCGATCCGGGAGAAGGACAGCTGCCGGCGCTGCTGCAGCGCTACATCGACCAGAACGCGCTGCAGCCGTACCGGGACAAGGCCGTGCCGGATCCGCGCCTGTGGGCGCAGCTCGGCATCGCCGCCGACCACGTCAGCTTCATCGGCTTCATCCGCGAGTACGTGGCGGAGTATCCGTCGACCCGCGCCGCCATCGAACTGCTGTTCCTGCTCGACCGCATCGCGGAGGCGAGTCAGGACGCGCTCGGCGCGCTGCTCGACACCGATCCCGTCCGCGATCTGCGGTGGACGCGGCAGACCAACGCCCGCGCCTTCCAGCTCGTCGCGCGCCTGCGCTGGCATTACCAGACCGAGCTGTCGAAGCGCGGGCTGTCGTCGCCGATCGCGGTGGCGCGCTTCTACGATCGCGTCCGCCTCGCGATTCTCGACGGCATCGTGCGCACGTCGCCCGGCCGCTATCGCACGAGCGACGCGCGCGTCCTCATCGGATCGATCCTGTGGCGCCAGGGGCGGCGGAGCGAAGCGATCGAGGCGTGGCGCGGACTGTCGTGCGCCGCGTCGGACAGCTATGCCGCCGCCTGCACGGCGCTCTCGCAGGCCATTCCCGCCGCCGGCCCGGTGCGCGACGGTCCCGCACTGCAGCAGCAGATCACGCGCGTCCTGTCCGCGGAGCAGGGCCGCTGGTGGGACCTGTCGTACGACCGCCTGAGAAAGTTCGGCTATCGGTTCGATACGTACTGACAGTAACCGGTTACCGGTGACCGGTTACCGGTTACCGGTTACTGTCACGCTGTCAAAGGTCGCAGTAGCCAGCCGCGTGTTGTCGTGGCTCGAGACGACCAGCCCCACGTACACGTCCGTCCCCATCGCAAACGTGTCGTTGCCGACGAACGTCCAGGTCACGCCATCGGCGGATCGATAGGCCGAGATGACGTTGCCGCGGCGTTCCAGCTTCACCCACGCCGGCGCCGTGCCGGCGCCGCCGGTCGTGCTCGTCGACAGGCCGCCCGCTGAGACGCGGCGCTGGAAGGCGAGCCCCTTGCCGGGGGACACGAGCATGAACGCGTGTGCCGAGTCGGCGGTCAGCTGCTCGCGGATCATCACGCCGGCTTTCACCCACGGCTGCACGTATTCGACGGTCGCCACCCGCGCGATGATGTCGCGATCGCCGCTCAGCCGCTGCCAGACGAAATGGAACGCGTCGGCGGTGCCCCACACGTCGGCGCCGGACCCGCGAATGGTGAACGTGCCCGCGGTTTCGGATGCGTCGCCGGCGACGCCGACGACGCCGATGTCCTGCGACTGCCACACCGGGGCCGGCGGACTGACAGGTTGCACCGTCACCGAATCGAACGTCGCGGTCGCAAGCTCGCTGGTCGTGTGGCTCGACACCACCAGGCCGGCGTAGACGTTCGCGCCCATGGCGATCGTGTCCGAGGCGACCAGCGTCCAGTTCGCGCCGTCCCACGAGTAGTACGCCGAGATGACGGCGGCGCGGCGTTCGAGCTTCACCCATGCCGGCGCCGTGCCGGCGATGCCGGACGTGCTCGTCGAGATGCCGCCGGTTTGCGTGCGGCGCTGGAAGGCGAGTCCCTTGCCTGGCGACACCAGCATGAGACCGTGCCGCGAATCGGCGGTCAGCGTCTCGCGGATCATCACGCCCGCCTTCACCCACGCGTGCACGTTCTCGACCGAGGCGACGCGCGCGACGATGTCGGCGTCGCCGCTGATCGGCTGCCAGACGTAGCGGAACGCATCCGCGGTGCTCCAGATGTCCGCACCCGCGCCTTCGATGGTGAAGGTGCCGCCGTTCGCGCTTGCGGTCCCGGTGAGCCCTACCGCGCCGATGTCCTGCGTCTGCCACGGCGCGGGCAGGGACCCGGGGGGAGAGTTCGACACGGTGACGTTCACGGCCGCGGAGGTCGTCGCCGCCCCGCTGTTGTCGGTGGCCTTCGCGGTGAGGGCGTAGCTGCCGGCGGGCACGTTGCTCCAGGTGAACGCGTAGGGAGCGGCGGTGTCGGTCGCGATCGACGTGCCGTTGGCGAACAGCTCGACGCCGGTCACCGAGCCGTCGCCGTCGGCGGCGGAGACCGACACCGTGATGGTCGCCGGCGCGACGTACGTGGTCCCCGATGTCGGCGCCGAAATGACGCTCGTCGGCGGGTTGTTCGGCGGCGGGGGCGGCGGTACCCCTCCTTCGGGATCCTGGTCCGCGGTGTACGGCTCGCTCCGGCGCTGCTTGCCGCTCACGTCGCGCCAGTCGCCGCTCCAGTCTTCCCGGAAGCGGCGCGCGAGATCGATCGTCGTCATCGCCGCATCCGGCGTGTTGAGCGCCGGCACCCGGGCCAGCACCGCGCCGAGCGGATCGACGATCTCGCTGAGATAGTCGTAGCCCGAGGCCGCCACCCACATCGACTGCTCGATCGCGCGGGCGGCCGTCAGCGGCGGTTTTCCGCCCCAGATCGGCGCCAGCAGCAGTTCCGCCCCGCGGATCGCGGCCTCGCGCGCCGGTTCGGGAAACGCCACGTCCTGGCAGATCAGCAGCGCGACGCGCCCGAAGTCGGTGTGGAACACGCGGACGGTATTGCCCGGCGTGATGCCGGCGGAGACCTCGGCGAGCGGGAGCTGGACCTTGCGGTGCTTGCCGACGATCGCGCCGCTGCGATCGATCAGCACCGCGCTGTTGTAGAGCAGCCGTCCTTCGCGCTCGAGCATCCCGAACGCCACGTAGGTGCTGTGGCCGCGGGCGAGCGCGGACATCACGTCGGTGCTGGGGCCGGGAATCGTCTCCGCCTTCGCGTCGTAGGTTCCCGGCGCGCCGATGACGTTGAGCAGCTCGCCGAACACCATGACGTCGGGTCCGTGCGACGTCGCGACCTGCTGGCCGTAGTTCGCCGCGCGCTGCACGGATTCGAGGCCGCTGCTCGTGCCCGACGGACGGTATGAAACGGCCACCACCTTGACCGGCCTCGCCGCGGGCGCCGGCGCCGGCGCGAAGCTGAGTCCGTCGAAGCGGACGCGCCCGTTCGGCGCCCACTGCAGGACGAGCTCGACGTCGACGGCGGTCGTGCCCGCCGGCGGCTGCACCGTGCGGTCGAACAGCAACTGGCCATCCGGCTGTACGGAGTACTTCCAGACGTAGTCCGGCGCGACCTCGTCCCCGAAGGCGCCGCGCCAGCGGAGCAGAATGGTGATGGATTCCCGCGGCGACGGCACGTCGGTCGCGAGCACGCGGGTGCGGAAGCGATAGTGATTGCTGCCGCTCAGCCCGTTGATCCGCGTGCGCCACCCGCCGTACACGCTCGGCACGCCGTTGCCGGAGACTTCGAGCGCATAGGGGCTTCCGGCTGAGGTCTGGAGCGCGGGCGCGGAGTCCGGCCGTGCCGCGAATCCGGACCAGGCCGTGGCGGCCTGCGGCATCAGCTCCTGCGCGCACGCCGCGACGGGTGCGACACAGAGCAGTGAAACTCCCAACGTGAGTACAGCGCCGGTCCGGCGCGCGGAGGGGCGGCAGGGCATGCAAAAGCAGGGCGCACGGGACAGTCGAGTCGTCCCCGTCTTTTTTACATGACTCAGCGTCGTAACCACATCGGCTCTCACGCAGCGGGATTCGGGCCGGGCGCGTCGGAATGGACCTTGCCGCTTTGAACCGGTACCCAGGAGGTTGGAACATGCGGTTGAGTCGGACGTCGCTTCGTACCTGTACGGCTGGGCTGTCCCTGGTTCTCGCGCTGAGCGCCGCCCCCGCTCCGGCCTTTGCCGGCGGGCGCGGTCCGCTGTCGCCCGCGGCCGCCGCCGCTGGAATCCGGATCGACAACTTCGGCCAGATCAACGATCACTACTACCGCGGCGCGCAGCCGAAAGGGGATGACTTCCGGGCGCTCTCGACGCTCGGCGTCAAGCTCATGATCGACCTCGCGCAGGAGGGGGACCGCGCCGAAGAAACCAACGCCGCCGCGGCGGGGATGAAGTTCGTGCGCATTCCGATGTCGACGCACCAGGTGCCGTCGCCGGCGATCGTCGCGCAGTTCCTCTCGCTCGTGAACGATCCGGCGAACCAGCCGGTCTACGTGCACTGCATCGGCGGCAAGCACCGCACCGGGGTGATGACCGCGCTCTACCGCATGTCGATGGAGGGATGGCCCGGCGCCCGCGCCTTCGCGGAGATGAAGCAGTACAAATTCGGCGCCGACTTCCTGCACCCCGAGTTCAAGGACTTCGTTCTGAAGTACGTCGCCCCCGCCGCCGCGGCCGCGAGATAGCCGGCCGCGTTATCATCGGGGCGAGTGCTCCGACGCTCTCCCGCTCTGTACGACGGCGCCTTCATCGGCGTCGTCGTCACCCTCTCGCTCCTGTGGTATCTCCCCGGCCTGGGCTTCTATAGCGACGACTGGGCGTTCCTCGGGATGTACGCCACGTCCGCGGACCAGACGGTTCGCGGGTTCTACGACGCGTCTCACAGCCCGCAGCACGCGATGCGCCCGGTGCAACTGTGGCTGTGCGCCGCGCTCTATGGGCTGTTCGGCCTCGATCCGCTCGGTTATCACCTCGTGAACGCGGTCTTCGTGGTCCTGAACCCGCTGCTGGTCTACGCGATCGGCCGCGAGCTGCGGCTGTCGCGCGTCGTCGCGCTGCCGGTGGCGCTGGTGTATGGACTGCTGCCGAATTACTCGAGCGATCGTTTCTGGTTCGTGGCGTTCGCGATCACGCTGAGCATGACGGCCGCGCTCGCCAGCATCTATGCGGACCTGAGGGGGTGGCGGGCGCGTCGTGCGGCGGGCGCGCTGATCTGGAAGGGGATTGCGCTGGCGGGGCTGTGCGTGAGCGTGCTCGCGTATGAAGTGCCGCTCCCGTTGCTGTTGTGTGCCGCTCCGGCCTCGCTCGCCTGGCAGCTCTGGCACGGTCGGACGTCGCTGACGCGCCGGCGGATCCTGCAGGCGGCAGCGTTCGCCGCGGTCAATATCGTCGCGATCGCCGGGCTCGTCCTGTTCAAGCTGCAGACGACGGTGCGGCTCGGCGCGGAGCAGGGGCTCGCCGCGCAGGTCTCGGCGATTGTGCGTCACGCGGTGCGATTCGATCTTCCGCGAGGCGAGTACGGCCTGAATGCGTTCAATGCCGTGCGTGTCCATTTCGTGGAATACGGCGCGCAGCTCCCCGTGAATGCGATCGCGCTCGTCCGGACGGCGCCGGCCGGGCTCCAGGCGTTGACTCTCGCGGCGGCGGTCGCAATCCTTCTCTACCTCGCGGTCGTGCTTCGATCGGAGCCGTGGCCCGGACGCAGGGCATGGCTCCTCGCGGCTGCCGCGGGCGTCGTCGTCTTTGCGCTGGGGTACGCGATCTTCCTCACCAACTACAACGTGCAGTTCACCACGACGGGGATTGCGAACCGCAGCGCCATCGCGGCGGCGCTCGGCGCGGCGATGTGCCTCGTCGGCGGGGTGGGGCTGCTCGTCGCGCTGCTCCCGACGACGCGCACGCGCAGCCTCGTCTTCGCGCTGGGGATCGCCGCGATCGGCAGCAGCGGCTTTGCGATCGTCAACGTCCTTGCCGAGCGCTGGGTGAAGGCATACAGGATCGAGCGCGACACGCTCGAGAACATCCGCACCCGCTTCGCGGCGCTTCCGCCGCAGTCGACGCTGCTCCTCGACGGCGTGTGTCCGTACGTGGGGCCGGCGATTGTCTTCGAGGCGGACTGGGATTTCACGGGGGCGCTGCAGGTGTATTACCGGACGCGTTCGGCGGCGGCGAACGTCGTCACGCCGCGCATGACGGCCGAAGACGAGGGGATCGCGGCGAGCATCTACGGCCAGCCGAAGCGATACCCGTATTCGCCGTCGCTGTTTGCGTATCACGCGGGCAGTGGAACCGTGCAGCCGCTGCCGGACCGCGAGACCGCGCGCGCGTGGCTGGCGCGTTCGCTGGCGGGCGCGAACTGTCCGCCGGGGCACGAGGGGCTGGGCGTCGAGCCCTTCTGACGCCCAGCCCGCTGAAAAGATGCCGTTCTCTGCCTACTGAACGACCACGTTCACGGTAGCGCGTCCGGCGCGTCCCACCGGGTTGTACTGAATCACGTTGAGCCCCGCGACCAGGTACGGCGAGAGATCCACCTCGATCAGCCCGGACGACAACGCCGCTTCGTCGAAGCTCAGGTCGTAGAGTCCGTTGACGTGCACCCGCAGTCCGCGCAGGTCCTCGGCGCGGATCTGCAGCGTGCCGCGCGCGTTCGGCGCCGCGAATTCCTGGCGGAGAGTCGGCGGGCCCGTACCCGGCTCGCGGCCGATGTCGATCGGATACGAGCCGATGTCCACGCCGGTGTAGTACGCCTTCAGGATCTCGACGAACGAGAAGCCCGCCTTGCCGCGTCCATGCGCGCCGTACTGGCTCATGCCCAGGTTGTGTCCCCAGCCGCCGCCGTAGACGGTCAGGTTGCCGGCGGTGCCGTCAGGGTTCACCGCGACGTCGACGGCGGAGGGGCTGTTGAGCACGAAGTTCGCCGCGATGGTGCTCGTCCCGCAGGCTCGAGGCGTTCCACCGGCGCTCGTCCGGCCGATCGTCTGGCGCAGGCTCTCCCAGCCGCGCACCTCGAGGACGCCCGTGGTCAACGTCAGGCGGGCGGCGACGGCGCGCTGCGTGCTGCCGGAGCGCTCCGTGATCTCGACGTTCGTGATCGGACCGGTCCTGGTGCCGGAGATCAGCGTCGAATTCCCCGTCGTCAGGCGCGTCTTGAGCACGCTGGCCGGCAGCGTGAACCTCCAGCGCGAGAATCCGTTCCCGGTGTAGGCGCAGTCGTCGTAGAACAGGGGAATGGCCGGCGGCTGGGAGCGCCAGAAGAAGTCGATTCCCGCGGGGCTCGAGAAGTCCGGCGGGGGTTCGAGGCCGTCGTAGATGCCGCGCAGGTACGACGTCGGCGTCCCACCGAGCTTGACGTTGTTGGTGAAGCTGATCCACTCGTTGCTGTCGCTGTGGCCGCCGAACGACGACGAGTACATGGCGGAGATGATCCGGCCGTTCGCCGACGCGACCAGGCCGTATGTGGCGCCGGCCGCCAGAACGGCGTTGGCGTGTTCGGAGATGACCCCGCGATACACCTGTGACGCGCTCGAATCGACGATGTCGAAGGGGTAGCCGCGCCTGACGTAATTGCCGATGTTGGCGATGGCGTAGCCGCGCGCCGCGACCGCCTGCGCCCGCAGCGCCGCAGGGCTGAAGCTCGCGATCGACTCGTTCGCCACGACGCCCGGCACGTAGTCTTCGACCTCCACGATGTTGAGGAGATTGAAGCGCGGCGGGCCAGCGAGGCCCGCGGTCGTGGAGCCGCGCGCCACTTCCATCGCTCCGCGGTAGAGCGGCCGCTGCGTGGTGCCGAAGGTGCGCCGGATGCTGTCGACGCGGAACCGGTTCGCCGGATCGTCGGGCCGGAACAGGATAGGGCCGGCGAAGCCGCCGAGGAACACCCCGTCCTGCGAGACGAGGAACTGGGTGCCGTCGTGCTCGACGTGCACGCTCGTGCCGGCCTCCATCAGCAGGATCTCCTTGCCGTCCGAGCGATCGACGACCTTCACCGACCCGGCGGTGTTGGCCAGATCGACGGCGGTGTGATGCAGCGACGCGAACTCGGTGGCGAGGCCGCCGGCGGCATTGAAGGTCGAGGCGTTGAGGCCGACGCGCAGCGCGACGACGGCGGTGGTGGGGTTGCCGAGCACGATCGGCCCCAGCTCCGGGCGCGCGCCCGACGCGTGCGACTCGCCGTTGGCGATCTTCGACTGAATGAATTCCTCTTCGAGACGTTCCTGTTCCGACTGCGCCGGCGGGGGATTCTGATCGGGACTTTGCAGCTCCTGGTTCCGGGTGGAAACGGACGAGACGGCGAGAGCCAGACCGAAGACGACAGCGATGAATCGACGCACGTGGGTGACCTCCTCTCCCCGGCCGCGTCCGGGGGGAGCCAGTCTATGCGACCGGCGGCCGGTTTGAAACTCGACCGCACGCGTGGCTGTATACTCGGCGCTGCGCGCGGGGCGCATCCAGTCCGCGGAGAGGGCCGTGCCCACCCGAACGTCGTCTACGCTCGCTCGCTTCGTACGAATCTTCCTGCCTGAGTGCGGACTCCAGGCGCGTCATGAAGGAGATTCGTATGTCTGACGCCATCCCGCTGCCTCCACGTCCGCGTCTCGAGCAGTACAGGAAGATCGCCCGCGATCTGCAGCGGGCGTGTGCCTCCGGGGATCCCGGCGCGATCGATCGCTGGGGCGCGAAGGCGCTGTCGGCGATCGCCCGATTGCGGGGGGAGCGAGACGGGAACACGTCCGCCCTGAACCGCGCCGCCCAGCGCCTCACGCGGCGCTGGCAGGAGTTCCGCCGCACGTCCGATCGAGGCGATCGCTGCCTGCTGGCCGACGCACAGTTCTTCATCGCGCGAGAACACGGGTTTGCGAGCTGGCCGAAGTTTGCCGCGCACGTCGAGGCGCTGTCGGGGCAGACCCCCGTCGCCCGCTTCGAAGCCGCGGCGGACGCGATCGTGGCGGGGGACATCACGACGCTCCGCGCGCTGCTGCGCGATCATCCCGAGCTCGTGGCCGCACGCTCGACGCGCGATCACGGCTCGACGCTGCTGCACTACGTGTCGGCCAACGGCGTGGAGGATTTCCGTCAGATCACGCCGCCGAACATCGTCGAGATCGCGCGGCTCCTGCTCGACCGCGGCGCCGACGTGAACGCCGAGTCGGCGGCGTACGGCGGCGGCTCGACCACGCTCGGCCTGGCGGCGACCAGCATCCATCCCGAGCAGGCGGGGGTGCAGACCGCCCTGCTCGAACTGCTGCTGGCGCGCGGCGCGGATATCGAGAAACCCGGACTGACCGGGAACCAGCATTCCGCGGTCTGGGGATGCCTGGCCAACGGCCAGGGAGGCGCGGCCCGGCTGTTCGCGGATCGCGGCGCGCGGATGAACCTGGCCGAGGCCGCCGGCGTCGGCCGGCTGGATGTGGTGAGGACATTCTTCGACGAGCACGGCCGTCTGCGGGATGCGTCGCTGCAGCGGCAGATGGAAGAGGGATTTCTCTACGCCTGCGGCTACGGCCGGCTCGATACCGCACGATACCTGCTCGATCGCGGCGTCAATCCGGGCGTCTGCGACGATGCGGGGCAGACGCCGCTGCACTGGACGTCGTACGGGCCGCACGTCGAGGTCGCGGCGCTGCTGCTCGAGCGCGGCGCGCCGATCGACCCGCGCGACCATCGCTTCAACGCCACCCCGCTCGAGTGGGCGCTGCGAGCAGCCGCGGCCACGGATCACGCCGACAGGGAGCGCGCGTACCAACTGGTTGCGCTGCTCAGCCGCGCCGGGGCGGCGCTGGAGATCGATCGTCTTGGCGAAGACGCGGCGCGGCGGATAGAGGAGGACGAGCGGCTGCAGCGGGCCCTGAAGGGCATCTGAGGCTCACGACGATCGCGCTTGACGCGGAGGGGTCGACTGTGGCCGAATCACGGGTCTTTCGAGGAGGTGTCCATGGTCCGGCGTGTTCTCGCCTTGTCGCTCGGTCTCGCGTTCGTGCTCTCGATGTCCGGATCGCCCGGCGCGCAGCAGGGGAAGACTGCGCCGGATCTCGTCGGGATGCCCGACCTGCAGGTGCGGAAGGACATGCTCGGCGGCCAGTGGGTCGTGCGCCGCGAGAATCTCAGTCCCAACGCCTGCAGCGTCGTCGAGGGGGACGTCACGCCGGGTGAACGGCTGCTGGTGCGCTTCACCGTGGGGATAGCCAACATCGGGGACGCCGACGTCTACATCGGCGATCCGCAGAAGCACATCGACGCCAACGATGGTCTGTTCGAGTTCGCGCTGTGCCATCAGCACTACCACTTCCGGAACTACGCGAAGTACGAATTGATCGATCCGGCGACCGGCACGGTGTGGCGCGCCGCCAAGCGCGGCTTCTGCATGCTCGACACCGACCCCAATCCGGCGTGGCTGACCGGCGCGCCGGGTCCAGGGTTCTACCGCTCGTGCGGGTCGACCAGCCATGCCGGCAACCAGGGGGTGAGCGCCGGGTGGACGGACACGTATCGCTTCTTCCTCGGCGGCCAGTACTTCGTTCTCGACGGCGGCGACGGCCAGCCGCCGGTCCCGGCGGGACGCTACATCATCCGCATCACCGCGAATCCCCCCTTCACGCCGAGCGGCGGCGAGCCGTGTCCGTACACGGACGGCAGCGGGGCCTGCCACATGCTCGAGGAATCGAACTACGCGAACAACACCGCGGAGGCGGAGATCGAGATCCCGGCGCATCCGGGCCGCGGGCCGGTGGGGCCGCTGTCGGACGCGGCGATCATGGCCGAACCGAACGAGTGCCACGCCAAGGAGAAGAAAGAGTAAAGACGGCAGGGGAGCCGATCCACGTTCGCGGGCGCCGGTCAGCGCCGGTAGATCGCCCGTGTGGTCTGCCGCGGCGCGCTCGACGCGGCCGTCGTGATCTCGATCGACAGGGTACCGTCCGGCGCGAGGGACCAGGCCTCGCGCCGTTCGGTCCATGCGCCGGTACGCGGCGCGCCGCCGGTGTAGCTGCCCTGGATGAACACCAGCGTGCCCTCCTCCCAGCGGCTTGCGTCGTGCGTGCGCGGCACCTGCTCGCCGCCGCGGACGCCCCCGACGGTTCCGCCGATGACACCGATCCGCCGCGTTTCCGTGATGGCGCCTGAGGGGCCTTCGCGACGGATCGTGATCTCGAGGTAGGCCGGACGCATCGGTTCGCCGCGCACGTTGGTCGCCGCGACCGGCTGTTCGACGACGAGGACGCGCGGGGTGTTGGGCGCGGCGGGTGACTGCAGGATCCAGCGGCCCGCGAAGTTCGTCCCTTCTTGCGCGACCGCATTCACCGACAACAGGACACACGCGAGGCGTCGCATGCCGTTGTAGACACGCGGTTCGGCGCCCGGTTCCCGGCGGCGGTCGCTGTCGCCGGGCGGCAGCCGCGTGGTATCATCGGAAGTTCGTAGCCCGCCTCCCGATGTCCCCATCGTCCAGAGGCCCAGGACGTGGCCCTTTCAAGGCCAAAACACGGGTTCGAATCCCGTTGGGGACGCCAGCCTTCGCTCGCCTGCATTCGTGAGCGAGCTTCGGCTGGGCAAGCCAGCGAGCTCACGCCACACGGACAGGCGAAGGCTGCCCCGCCGAAGCGCTGCCTCATCTCACACGGCGCGAAGGCGGGCTCTTGCTGTTTGCCGGGGAGCGTCGGCTGGGCAAGCCGCGAGTTCACGTCACACGGACAGGCGAAGGCTTCCCCGCCGAAGCGCCTCCGGATACGCCAAGGCTGAGAGTTCTGCCACGTCGCAGGTCTGCGGATGTTGCGCCGACTGC